>CAZTOM010000006.1:7076-24870 GCA_964615555.1 uncultured Actinomycetaceae bacterium | reverse complement strand
GCCCTTCTGCGAGCCGGAGCCCTTCTGCGAGCCGGAGCCCTGGGAGGAGGACTCGGAGTCCTCCTCACCCACCTCGGCCCGCGAGCGCGAGCGCCGCGGCGGGGCGGCGGAGAGATCCGGGGCCTGGAAGAGCAGGGAGGCGGCGGCGAGGCGCGGCGCCTCCGGTTCGGCCGGGGCCTCGGCCTGGTCGGTCTGGCTGGCGGAGAAGAGCGGCGAGGCGGCCTTCTTCGTGCCGGACTTCCGGGCGGTGGTGGTCTTTGCCTTGGATGCCGAGCGCGTGGACGCCTTCTTCGTGGGCGCCTGGGCGGCCTCGCCCTGTTCGGGCGCGCTGGATTCTGTTGTGGTCTGGTCGTCAGCCACGGGGTACTCCCGTTTCTCGCAGGCCCCCGGATCACCCTGTCCGGACCCTGCGTGTGGTCAGATCGTCGGCGAGCGACGGAAAACTCTCATCTTGCGCGATGTTTATCGGCACGCCGTCTGCAGCGGCACCGGGGTGGCGCATCAGGCGTACAAGGTGGGACCTCGGCCGGGTGTGACCGGATCACCGCCACCAGTATGTCACAGAGAGGTCACGAACCATATATGGGGTCCCAGATCGGCGCGGTTCCGCGGCCCGTGGCGGGGACGAACGTCCCGGACACCGACGGGACCTCCCACTAGGTTGAATTCACAAGGCATTCACATATTCCTGCGGATCCGGAGGCAGTTCGTGGAAGCACTCGACCTCGCGCGGTGGCAGTTCGGAATCACCACTGTCTACCACTTCATCCTTGTGCCCCTCACCATCGGGCTCACTCCCCTCGTGGCGGTGATGCAGACCATCTACCACCGCACGGGCAAGGAGCACTGGCTCAAGCTCACCAAGTTCTTCGGCAAGCTGCTAATCATCAACTTCGCGCTCGGCGTGGCCACCGGAATCGTGCAGGAGTTCCAGTTCGGCATGAACTGGTCCGAGTACTCCCGCATGGTGGGCGACATCTTCGGCGCGCCGCTCGCGATCGAGGCCCTGGCGGCCTTCTTCCTCGAGTCCACGTTCCTCGGCCTGTGGATCTTCGGCTGGAACCGCCTGCCCAAGAAGCTGCACCTGGCCTCCATCTGGCTGGCGGCGATCGGCGTGAACCTCTCCGCCTACTGGATCCTCGTGGCCAACTCCTTCATGCAGCACCCCGTGGGTGCCGAGTTCAACCCGGCAACCGGGCGCGCGGAGCTCGTGGACTTCCTGGCCCTCATCACCAACCCCACCGCGATCGCCGCGTTCACCCACGTGATCACGGCATCCTTCCTCACCGCCGGCACCTTCATCGCGGGTATCGCCGTGTGGTGGATCGTCCGCTCGGTCCGCCGCGGGGACGAGGAGACCGCCCGGAACACGTGGCGTCCCGCCGCGATGCTGGGCCTGATCGTCATCATCGTCTCCGGCCTCGGCGTGATCGGCACGGGCGATGTGCAGGGCAAGCTCATGTACCAGCAGCAGCCCATGAAGATGTCCGCCGCCGAGGGCCACTTCCGCGACGACGGCGAGCCCGTCCAGTTCTCGATCCTCGCCATCGGCGACCTCACGAACGATCCGGACAATGTGCGCCACATCCTCGCGGTGCCGGGCCTGACCTCCTTCCTCGCCCACGGCAACTTCACCGATCCCCTCCCGGGCACCCAAGACCTCGAGGAGTTGTACACCGAGCGCTACGCCGAGCAGTTCGGCACGGACGTGGAGTACACCCCGATCCTCGTGGTCACCTACTGGTCCTTCCGCCTCATGATGGGATTTGCGGCCTTCTCCGCGGCGCTCGCGGTGGCGGGCCTGTGGTACCTGCGCAAGAAGCAGGTCACGGACAAGGGCTGGCTCGCCTCGCTCGGGCTCCTCGCGATCCCGATGCCGTTCCTCGCCAACTCCTTCGGCTGGATCTTCACCGAGATGGGCCGCCAGCCCTGGGTGGTCCACCCCAACCCCCTGAGCCCGGTGGACCAGGTCTACATGCTCACCCAGGACGGCGTGTCCACCGTGGTCTCCAGCGGCACGGTCCTCACCTCGATGATCCTGTTCACCCTCCTGTACGCCGCGCTCGGCGTGGTGTGGTTCCTGCTCATGCGGCGCTACACCAAGGAGGGCATCGACAACCCCACCAACCAGGTCCCGGATGCGTCAGACGGCTCCGAGGCCCCGATGAGCTTCGTCTACTAGGAAGGACGCCAACATGGATCTCCCAGTTCTCTGGTTCCTGCTGATCGCCGTCCTCTGGATCGGCTACCTCGTCCTCGAGGGATTCGACTTCGGTGTGGGCATGCTCATCAACTGGCTGCCCAAGAACGAGAGGGAACGCCGGGTGATGCTCAACAGCATCGGCCCGCATTGGGACGGCAACGAGGTGTGGCTGCTCACCGCCGGTGGCGCCACGTTCGCGGCCTTCCCCGAGTGGTACGCCACAATGTTCTCCGGCTTCTACCTCGCCCTGTTCGTGATCCTCGTGGCCCTCATCGTGCGTATCTGCGCCCTCGAGTGGCGCGGGAAGATCAGGGACGAGCGGTGGCGGAGGCGGTGGGACATCGCCCACCTGTTCGGCGCCTGGGTGCCGGCCGTCCTGTGGGGCGTGGCCTTCGCGAACCTGGTCCAGGGCATGAGGATCGAGGTGGTGGACCGCGCCACGCAGGCCGTGGTCGCCCCCGCGGAGGTTGCCTCCGCGCTCGGTACCGCCTCCCACCAGCTCACCGGTGGCTTCTTCTCCCTGCTCACCCCGTTCACCCTGCTGGGTGGCGTGGTCACCGCAGCGCTGTGCCTCACGAACGGCCTGCTCTTCCTCGCGCTCAAGACCGACGGCGACCTGCGGGTCCGTGCAGAGAGGCTGTCCTTCACGTTCGCGCTCGGCACCACCGTGGTGGCCGCCGTGTTCGTGCTGTGGGGCCAGTTCGCCTACTCCACCAACGCGCTCGGCTGGATCCCGCTCATCATCGCGGCCCTGTGCCTCGTGGGCGTGGTGCTGACCAGCCAGATGCGCCGCTACGGCATCGCCTTCACCCTGAACGCCGTGGCCATCGCGACCGCGGTCGCCTGGGTGTTCATGTCCATGTACCCGGCCGTGATGAAGTCCTCGATCGATGACGCGTACTCCCTCACCATCGAGCAGGCGGCGTCCTCGCCGTACACGCTCGGCGTGATGACGGTGGTGGCCCTCACGCTCGTGCCGATCGTGCTGGGCTACACGGTGTGGAGCTACTGGGTCTTCCGCAAGCGCCTGTCCACCAAGCAGATCCCGGAGGAGCCCGCAGGCCTTCCGGCAGCGTTCGAAGAGGTGGACGCCTGACGGATCACCGAGCGGCTTCGTGGCCCGGATATGACACTCTGGTGCCATGAAGCCGCTCGATCCACGTCTGCTCCGGCACGCCCGGGCGGCCCGTACCTACATCGTCTTCACCACGATCACCGGGGTGCTCCTCACCGCCCTGATCGTGGCCCAGGTGCTCCTGATCGCCCGGATCGTGGGCCCCGCGGTTGACGGGACGGCAACGCTCGCGGACCTCACCCCCCTCATCGCGGTCCTCGCGGGCGTCCTCGCCCTGCGCGTGCTCACCCTCACCGTCCAGGAGCGCTACGCCCACCGTGCCTCCGGCGCCGTGATCGCCGAGCTGCGCGCCCAGGTGCTCGACCACGCCGTGGCCCAGGGCCCCCGCTGGCTGGACGGCGCCCGCTCCGCAGAAATCTCCACGCTCACCACCCGCGGCCTTGACGACCTCGGGCCCTACTTCGAGCGCTACCTCCCCCAGCTCCTCCTGGCCGGAATCCTCACCCCCACCACCCTCATCGTCCTGTGGGTCACGGACCTCACCTCCGGCATCATCCTCACCATCGCGATCCCCACGATCCCCGTGTTCATGTGGCTCGTGGGCGTCCTCACCGCCTCCTACTCCTCCCGCCGCCTGAAGACCATGGACCGGCTCGGCGGCCAGGTCATGGACCTCCTGGGCGGCCTCGCCACACTGAAGGCCCTCGGCCGCGAGCAGGGTCCAGGCAGGCGGGTGCGCGCCCTCGCCGACTCCTTCAACACCGCCACCCTCGGCACCCTGCGCGTGGCCTTCCTCTCCGGCGCGATCCTCGAGTTCGTGGCCTCCATCTCCGTTGCCCTCGTGGCCGTGGTGGCCGGCATGCGGCTGGTCTACGGGAACATGGACCTCACCACCGGGCTGGCGGCCATCATGCTCGCCCCCGAGGTCCTCATGCCCCTGCGCCAGGTGGGCTCCCACTTCCACGCATCCACGGACGGCATGGCCGCCGCCTCCGCCGCCTTCCGCGTGCTCGAGGTCCCCGCCCCCGTCCGCGGCACCGCCCCCGCCCCGGACCTGGCCACCACCACCATCACCTTCGAGGACGTCTCCGTGGAGGCCCCCGGCCGCGACCTCCTCGCCCCCGCCCAGCTCTCCCTCACCATCGAACCGGGGCGCGCCGTCGCCCTCGTGGGCCCCTCCGGCTCCGGCAAGTCGACGGCGGGACTCGTCCTTCTCGGCCTCCTCGCCCCCACCGGTGGCCGGGTCACCCTCCGCCCCGGCCCCGTCTCCCCCACCCGCGTCCCACCCGCACCCGAGTTCCCCACCCGCACCTCCCCCACTCGCCGCACCGCCGCCCTCACCACTGCGGGCGCGCCGGACCTACCGCCCGGTGCCCTGTCCTTCGCCGACGTCGACCCGTCCAGTTGGCACCGCCAGCTCACCTGGGTCCCGCAGCGGCCCACGATCCTGCCCGGGACGATCGCCCAGAACGTGGTGGGGGACTTCACCGGCGACGTGACGGTGGACGAGCGGCTGGAAGCGGCCGCTGCGGCCTCGGGCCTCGCCGCCGTCGTCGGGAACCTCCAGGAGGGGTGGGACACGCGGATCGGGCACGGCGGGGTGGGGCTGTCCGTGGGGCAGCGGCAACGGCTCGCGCTCGCCCGGGCGCTCGTCTCCGACGCCCAGCTCGTGCTGCTGGACGAGCCCACCGCCCACCTGGACGCCTCCACGGAGGCGGAGGTGGTGGCGGCCGTGACGGCGCTGCGCGAGCAGGGACGCACCGTGGTGGTGATCGCGCACCGGCCCGGCGTGCTCGATGCGGTGGACCACGTGGTCTCGGTCTCCTCCCGGCTCCTCGCGGAGGTGGCGCCGCGATGATCCTCACCGCCTCGCAGAGGAGCGCGCTGCGGCGCGCGATCTCCCTCCTGGACATCCGGTGGGGCCGGGTGGCCCTCGCCGTGTTCGTGGGTTCGCTGGGTCTCGGGGCCTCGGTGGCCCTCACCTCCACCTCGGCGTGGCTGATCGCCCGCGCCTCCCAGATGCCCCACGTGCTCACGCTCTCCGTGGCGGCCACGGCCGTGCGCCTGTTCGGCATCTCGCGCTCCGTGCTGCGCTACGTGGAGCGGCTCGTCTCCCACGGCGTGGCGCTCGGCGGGATGGCCTCGCTGCGCGAGCAGGTCTACCAACAGCTCGCCGACTCCCCCGTGGAGTCCGTGGCCAGCCTGCGCCGCGGCGACCTCCTGGTGCGCACGGGCGCGGACGTGGACTCCGTGGGCGACGTGATCGTGCGCGGCCTCATGCCCGCCGCCGTGGGAGCCGTGGTCTCGATCGGGACCGTGGCGTTCATGGCCTGGCTGCTGCCCCCCGCCGCCGCGATCCTCGCCGTGTGCCTGGCCTTCGCGTTCACGGCGGGCCCCTACCTCGCGGCCCGTGCCGCCCGCCGCGCGGAGCTTGCCCAGATCCAAGAGCGCGCCGAGCTCGCCTCCACGGCCCTCACCATGGTGCAGGGCGGCGCCGAGCTCGCCGTGTGGGGCCGCCTGGACGTGCTGCGCGGCCAGCTCGGCCGCCAGGAGGAGCGGCTGGAGCGCCTCCGCGGGCAGGCCGCCGTGCCCGCCGCGCTTGCCGCCGGTATGGACACGCTCGGGATGGCGCTGGCCACGCTCGGGGCGATCGTGGTGGGCATCCCCGCGCTGACCGCCGGGAACCTGGGGGCCGTGGAGCTCGCGGTGGTGGTCCTCACGCCGCTCGCCGCGTTCGAGGCCACCGCGAACCTGCCGGCCGCCGCCACCCAGCTCGTGCGCTCGGCCGGCGCCGCGGAGCGGATCATGGCCCTCCTGGACGCTGGCGGCGAGGCCGCCCCGCGAACCCGCCAACTCCCGGCGAGCGCTACCCCGCGGCTCGTGGCCACGGACCTTGCCGTCGCCTGGCCTGCCGGCCCGGTGGTGGCGCGCGGGATCGAGCTCGAGGTGGAGCCCGGCCGGGCCGTGGCGATCGTGGGCACGAGCGGGATCGGGAAGACCACGCTGCTCTCCACGCTCGCCGGCCTCCTGCCCCCGCGGGAGGGGAGCGTGGAACTGGACGGACACCCGCTTTCCGAGGTGGCCCGCAGCTCCGCCGCCAGCCACGTGGCAATGACTGCCGAGGACGCACACATCTTCGCCACGAGCGTGCTGGAGAACCTGCGCGTGGCCCGTGGTGACGTCACCGAGGAGGAGGCCGAGGCCCTGCTGGCCCGCGCCGGGCTCGGCGAGTGGCTGGCCGGCCTCCCCGACGGCGTTCACACCCTCCTCGACTCCGATGCCGCCAACGTCTCGGGTGGCGAGCGGCGCCGCCTCCTGATTGCCCGGGCGCTCGCCTCCCCCGCCCCGATCCTCCTGGTGGACGAGCCGACCGAGCACCTGGACCCCGCCACCGCCCGCACGCTCATGGAGGACCTGCTGGCCCTCGCCCACCCCACCGACGGTTCGGCCCCGCGGGGTGTGGTGCTGGTGACCCACCACCTGGGCGAGCTGGGCGGCGCGGACGAGGTGCTGCTGCTGGGAGGCGGTCCGGACGGGATAGCCTTGGTGGCTGACCGCGGGCAGCATGCCGAGCTGTTCGCCCGATCCGAGACGTACCGCGGTGCGGCGATGGAGGCGTAGGTGAAGGACTCCCTGCTCAGGGCGGCACTCGAGTTGACGAGCCAGCTTGACCTCCCGGACGTGCTCCAGGACTTCGTGGACGCCTCCGCGCGCCTCACCGGAGCTCGGTACTCGGCGCTCGGTGTGCTGGACGGCGGGGGCCACACGGTGGTGTTCGTGCACCACGGCGTGGATGCCGAGACCGTGGAGCGGCTCGGCCACCCCCCGCGCGGCCACGGCGTGCTGGGCGCGATCCCGGTGGACGGCCACCTCCTGCTCGAGGACCTCACCACCCACCCGGACTTCGGCGGCTGGCCGGAGGGCCACCCGGACATGCGTGCCTTCCTGGGCCTCCCGCTGCGCATCAACGAGCAGGTGTTCGGCCGCCTCTACCTGGCGGACAAGCCGGGCGGCTTCACCGAGGAGGACGTGGAGGCCGTCACCCTGCTCGCCACCGCGGCCGGGGTGGCCGTGGCGAATGCCCGCATCTACGCCACCTCCCGCAACCGGGAACGCTGGATGCGCGTCTCCCAGGCCATCACCACCACGCTGCTGGAGGGCACCGAGGAGGAGGAGGCCCTCCAGATGATCGCCCAGCAGGTGCGCGAGGTGGCCGAGGCCGACGCGTGCCTGATCGTGCTGCCCAGCGTGGGTGACTCCTGGGCGTGCGAGATCGCCGACGGGGCCCGCGCGGACGAGCTCATCGGGGTGGAGTTCCCCCCGAACGGACGCGCCCTCACCGTGCTGCGCGAGGGCGTGGGCGTGATCGTGGACTCCCTGAACCGGGCCCAGCCGATGCGGGTCCCCCAACTGCGCCCCTTCGGGCCGGCGATGTACGCCCCGATGCAGGTGCGCGGCACCGGACTCGGCGTGATCATCCTGCTGCGGGACACCGGCCGCCCCGAGTTCGACCCCTCCGACCTCATGATGGCCGAGGGCCTCGCCGTCCAGGCCGCCCTCGCGCTCGAGCTCGCCGCCGCCCGCCACACCGAGGACCTCTCCAACCTGCTCGGGGAGCGCCAGCGGATCGGCCGGGACCTCCACGACCTCGCCATCCAGCAGCTCTTCGCCACTGGCATGCAGCTCGACGGCGCCCGCCAGAAGCTCCTGGCCGAGGGCCGCGAGGACCTGGCCTGCCTCATGGAGAACGCCCTCACCTCCGTGGACGAGTCCGTGCGCCAGATCCGCGCAATCGTCCAGTCCCTGCGGGAGCCCGACGACGCCGTGGTCCTGGTGGAGCGCCTGCGCCGGGAGGCCTCGATCGGGCGCACCGCGCTCGGCTTCGCCCCCTCGCTCGTGATCTCCGTGGACGGCAGCGTGGTAGACGACGCCACCGAGGACTCCGACCTGCTGGACGGTGTGGACTCACGCGTGGACGCGGACATCGCCGACGACGTGGTGGCCGTGGTCCGCGAGGGCCTGTCCAACGCCGCCCGCCACGCCCGCGCCTCCTCCGTGCAGGTGCGGATCACCGTGCGCGGGATCGGGGCGCTCGGAATGGTCAGCGTGGAGGTGGAGGATGACGGGCTCGGCGTCCCGCCCCAGCCCTCACGCCGCTCCGGACTGGACAACCTCGCCGCCCGGGCGCGCCGCCACCACGGCACGTTCTCGCTCGTGCGGACGAGCACCGGTCACGGCTCCCTGCTCACGTGGCAGGTGCCCCTCACGTAGGGCCATTGGCCTGCAGGCCCCACCCGGGGCGGTGCGTGCGCTTCCGGCGGGGCCGGGCTCCGCGGCGGCTACTGGCGCCAGGAGGTGGCGCGCTGGCCGGCCACCCACGCAGCGGCCTGCGTGCGGCGCTGGAGGCCCATCTTGGCCAGCAGCGAGGTGATGTGGTTCTTCACCGTCTTCTCGGCCACCCCCAGCTTCTCCCCGATCTCCCGGTTGGACATGCCGTCCCCGATGAGGTCGAGCA
Source organism: uncultured Actinomycetaceae bacterium (assembly GCA_964615555.1). Taxonomy (GTDB): domain Bacteria; phylum Actinomycetota; class Actinomycetes; order Actinomycetales; family Actinomycetaceae; genus JAAZBW01. Next base: position 16,077 of record CAZTOM010000006.1, on the reverse strand, counting down.
CGCGCCGCTCTGACGGAGTGAGGTGGGCGGTGGGGTCCCCGTGGTCCTGGCGGCGGCGGGTCACGGTCCGCTCGTCCAGGAGGGTACGGCCCGCGGCAACGGCGCGGACCACCTCGGCGATCTCGGCGCCGCGGACGGTCTTCAGCAGGTAGGCCTTCGCGCCGGCGTGGAGGGCCTCGGACAGCGCATCGTCGTCGTCGAAGGAGGTGAGCACGATGGGGCTGGCCGTGGGGACGGTGGTGCGGAGCTTGTTGATGATGTCGATCCCGGTGCCGTCGGGCAGCTGGAGATCCACGAGGACCACCTCGGGGCGGACCAGTTCGGCGCGGCGCAGCGCCTCGGCGACGCTGCCGGCCTCGGCCACCACCACGAGCCCATCGGCGCGGTCGACGATCTCCGCGATTCCGCGGCGCACGATCTCGTGATCGTCCACAATCATCACGCGGATCTCGCGCGTCTTGTTGTCTTGATTCACCGTTCCAACCTAGTGCATTCGTAAACTACGTGACCCATCCACGTGTCTGACACGAGGGACAGACGTACGTGGCGCGCCCCCCGACCACCAACTTCTCGATGAGTGTCCCACACCTCCGGCACGGTGCGCCGCGCTGCCCGTACGCGGCGAGTTCCCGCGCGAAGTAGCCGGCCTCCCCCTCCGTGTCCACGTAGAGGGCATCGAAGCTGGTTCCGCCCACCTCCACGGCCGCGCGCATCACCTCCGCGGCGGTGCGGATCAGCTCCCAGAGCTGCTCCTGCGGGATGGCGGCCGCGGGCACCTCCGGATGCAGGCCGATCGCCCACAGGGCCTCGTCCGCGTAGATGTTGCCGATCCCGGAGACGTAGCGCTGGTCCAGGAGGACCCGCTTGATCGCCGAGGCCGTGCCGCCCATCCTCTCCGCCGCGGCCCCGGTGTCCCGGTGGGGGTCCAGGGGGTCGCGGGCGATGTGGGCGAGCACCTCGGGAACGTCGGGCAGCACGGTGCCCTGCCCGCCGGGGCGCTCGTCCGGGGTGGGGAGGAGCGGGGAGGTGCGCAGGTACCCGAAGGTGCGCTGGTCCACGAAAGCGAGCGCGCCGCCGTCGTCGGTGAGCAGGGTGGCGGCGGCGTGGCGGAGGGGCGCGGCGAGAGGTGAGGAGAGGGCGAGGAGCTGGCCGGACATGCCGAGGTGGAGCACGAGGGCGCGCGGGGAGTCCTCCAGGACGAGCCAGAGGAACTTCCCGCGCCGGGCCACCTCGAGGATCCGGCGGCCGGCGAGCTCGGCGTAGGCGGACAGGTCCGCCTCGTGGCGGGTGGCGCGGGAGGAGTGCAGCTCGATGTCCGTGAGGGTGCGGCCGCGCAGGCGGCGCTCCACGCCCAGCCGGATCGTCTCGACCTCGGGCAGCTCCGGCACGGGTCCTACACCCCGTCGGTGGCGAACGCGGAGGAGATCATGTCATAGACCTCCTCCGCGGCGCCGTGCTCGGCCACCTTCTTCGAGGATCCCACGCCGACGCCCACGAACTCGCCCACGGTGGCGGTGGCGGTGAAGGTGCGATCGTGGTCCGGTCCGGAGCTCTCCACGGCGTAGAGGGGCGCGGGCAGGGAGTGGAGGGTGGCGAGCTCGAGGAGGGAGGTCTTCCAGTCGAGGGAGGCGCCGAGCCGCCGGGCGTCCGCGAGGAGCGGGGCACACAGGTGCTCCACGGTGGTGCGGGCCACCTCGAGGCCGTGGGAGAGGTAGACGGCGCCGATGATCGCCTCGAGGGTGTCGGAGAGGATCGAGTCCTTCTCCGCGCCGCCCGTCACGATCTCCCCGCGGCCCAGCATGATGTGGCCGCCGAGGCCCAGGTCCCGGGCCACGGAGGCGAGGGCCCGCTGGGAGACGGTGGCGGAGCGCATCTTGGCGAGATCGCCCTCCGGGACGTCCGGGTGGCGCTTGAAGAGGTGCTCGGTCACGGCGAGCCCGAGCACCGAGTCGCCCAGGAACTCCAGGCGCTCGTTGGTGGGGATCCCGCCCGACTCGTGCGCGTAGGAGCGGTGGGTGAGCGCGAGCGCGAGGAGGTCCTCGTCCAGATCCACGCCGAGCCGGCGTACGAGCGCGCGGTGGTCGGCGATGGCGGCGCCCGCGCGCGGCCGGGGCGTGCTCACGGGGCCGGCTCCTGCTCGTTGCCCGTGCCGTCCGCGTCATCCGTGCCGTCCGTGCCGTCCGCGCCGTCCACGTCCCCCGCGGCGCCGTCCGTCCCAGCGTCGTCCCTCCCAACGCCCTCCTGCTCGAACAGCCCGGCAAGCGCCGCGAAGCGCGGGTCGATCACCTCGTGGGAGTGGCCCTCCTCGGCGTCCTCCATGCGGATCCCGCAGGTGGGGCACAGCCCCGGGCAGTCGGGGCGGCACAGCGGCTGGAAGGGCAGCTCGAGCACGATCGCGTCACGCACCATGGGCTCCAGGTCGAGTGCCTCGCCGTCCGTGGTGAGCATCTCGGCGGCCTCCTCGTCCCCCTCCTCCTCGGCGCGGGCCACCGCGGAGGGGTAGAGGTAGAGCTCGGCCAGGTCCATCTGGAGCTCGGCATCCAGCGGCTCGAGGCAGCGCACGCACTCCCCGGCCAGCTCCCCGGTGACACGCCCGGAGACGTACACGCCGTCCGAGGCAGACTCGAGGCGCACGTCCAGGTGGAGGGGGCTGCCCTCCGGGACCCGGATCACCTCGGTACCCATGTCCGGGGGCGCGGCGAGCTCCAGCTCGACGTCCTTCCCCATCCCGGCCCGGTGGGAGATGTCATGGATCGGGACCAGGAACTCCGGCGCACTCACGCGTCCTCCTCGGTGGTGAGGCGGGCCTGGATCACGGACCGGCCGGCCTTCACCTGCTTGGATATCTGTCCCAGCTCGATCTCGAGCTGGGCGAGCTGGCGGTCCGCGTAGTCGTTGGCCTCATCCGCCAGGCGGGCGCCGTGCGCCTCCGCCTCGGCGATGATCTGGGCGGCGCGGACCTTCGCGGCGTCCACGAGGGACTCCTTCTCCACGAGCTGGCGGGCGTGCGACTCGGCCTCGCGGCGCAGTTGGGCGGCCCGCTCGTTCGCGCGCTGCACCACGGCCTGCGCGCCGGCCACGATCTCGTCCGCCTCCTGGATCTGCGCCGGGACCACCTCGCGGGCGGCGTCCAGCAGCGCCAGCGCCTCCGCCTTGTTGACCAGCACCGATGCGCTCATCGGCATGGGCCGCGCGCCTGCGATGAGGCCACGCAGCTCCTCCAGGATTGCCAGCAGCGACTCGCCCTTGGTGGGGTTCACGCCCATGTCTCGCCACCTCCGTATGCGGCCGCGAGCGCCTCGCGGACCACGTTCGTCACGAGCCCGGTCACGTCTGCGCCGAACTCCGCCATCTCCTTCACGAAGCTCGATGCCACGTGGTTGAGCCCCTGGTCCCCCATCACGAACAGCGTCTCCACGCCGGACATGTGCCGGTTCAGGAGCGCCATCGTCCGCTCGGACTCGAAATCGCCCGATCCGCGCAGGCCCTTCACGATCGCCGTGGCGCCGCGCTCCCGTACGTAGTCGGCGAGCAGCCCCTCCACGGGCTCCACCTGCACGCGCTCGAGGCCCAGCTCCGCCACGGAGCGCTGCGCGAGCTCCACCCGCTCCTCGAGGGAGAAGAGGTAGCGCTTGGCGGGGTTGTGCGCAACCGCGATGAGGACGGTCTCGGAGATGGTGAGGACACGCCGGACCACATCCAGGTGTCCGAGCGTGATCGGGTCGTACGACCCGGGGCACACGGCCAGCGATTTCATGTGCCCAGCGTAGTCTGACCATCCGCGGCGGCGCGCTCCTCCCCGCCGGGGCCCGCCCGAAGCAGCCAGATCACCGTGTCCCCGTACTTCTTCTCCGTGGGCTCCCCGAACCGCTCCGGCACCTCGGGCTGGGGGGAGCGTACCGATCTCTCGACGACGGCGAGCCCGCCCTGGCTCATCCAGTCGCCGTCCGCGAGCTCGCGTAGGTCGCCGCTCACGTCCAGCTCGTAGGGCGGGTCCAGGAACACGAGGTCGAAGGGGGCGCCCTGGACGCGGGCGATCCCGGCGGCCAGGAACGTGGCCACCTTGGCGTTCACGAGCTGGGGGCGTACGCCGAGCATGCGGGCGTTCGCCTTCAGTACCTGCATGGCGGGGCGCGCCGCCTCCACCGCGGTGAGGCTGGCCGCGCCCCGGGAGAGCGACTCGAAGCCGAGCGCACCCGAGCCGGCGTAGAGGTCCAAGACGCTCGCCCCGCGGATCGCCCCGCGGGAGTCGAGGGCGGAGAACACTGCCTCACGGACCCGGTCGGAGGTGGGGCGGGTCCCGCTCCTCGGCACGGTCAGGGTCCGGCCCCGCAGGTCCCCAGCGATGATGCGGCTCACCTCGCCATTCTCTCAGGTAGCACGCGGGGCGCAGGGCAGGTGGGGTGGGTGGGGCGCGTCAGGAGCGCTCGAGGAACTCGCCCATCTGGGAGACCTCGATGCGGTCCAGCTCGCTGCGCAGCCCCGGCAGGTCCCTAAGGTCCGGGTCCGCCTCGAACACGTCCACCGCGTCGCGGTGGGCCTGTTCGATGAGGTCGCGGTCGCGCAGCACCCGCAGGGTCACGAGTGAGCTCGCGATCCCCGACTGGGCGGCGCCCAGCACGTCTCCCTCCCGGCGCAGCTCGAGGTCATGCTCGGCGAGCCGGAAGCCATCGCGCGTGGCTGAGAATGCCTGCAGTCGCTCGGCGGTGGGGCCCTGGCCGTCCACGTGGTCCGAGACCGCGAAGCACACTCCGGCCATGGTGCCACGGCCGATCCGGCCGCGGAGCTGGTGGAGCTGGGAGACCCCGAACCGGTCGGCGTCCAGGATCACCATCGCGCTCGCCTCCGGGACGTCCACGCCCACCTCCACCACGGTGGTGGACACGAGCACCGGGGTGGTGCCGTCCGCGAACGCGGTCATGGCCCGCTCCTTGGCCTCGGCGCTCATGCGCCCGTGGAGCACGCCGATCCCGATCGGGTCCGTCCCGCCGCCGCCCGCGAACACGGGCCGGGCGCGCAGTTCCTCCACCACGTCGAGGACAGCGGAGAGGGGGCGTGCCTCGGCGAGCGGGCGGCCCTTCTCGTCCAGCAGCGCCTCGTCCGGCTCGCCGTCGTCCTCGGTGCCGTCGTCATGCGCGTCGATGCGGGGGCAGACCACGTAGACGCGTCCGCCCTTGCCCACCTCCTCGGCGCACCGCTCCCACATCCGCTCCACCCAGGCCTCGTTGTCCCAGTCGATGAGGAAGGTCTTCACCTCGGCCCGCCCGGCGGGGACCTCGTCCAGGGTGGCGCGCTCGAGGTCACCGAACACGGTCATGGCGATCGTGCGCGGGATCGGGGTGGCGGTCATGACGAGGGAGTGGGCCACGTGTTCGCCCTGGTCGCGGAGCCGGTCGCGCTGCTCCACCCCGAAGCGGTGCTGCTCGTCCACCACCACGAGGCCCAGGTCGTAGAACTGGACGTTCTCGGACAGCAGGGCATGGGTGCCGATCACGATGCCCGCGTCCCCGCTGGCCGCACCCGCGAGCGCAAGGCGGCGCTGCGCCGTCGGGAGGGAGGCGGTGAGGAGGGCCACCTGGGTGGCGGCCTCCGGGGCCACGAGGGTGCCCCCCATGGCGAGCTCCCCCATCATCCGGGTGATGGAGCGGTGGTGCTGGGCGGCGAGCACCTCCGTGGGGGCGAGGAGGACGGCCTGCCCGCCGGAGTCGACCACCTGGAGCATGGCGCGCAGGGCCACCACGGTCTTCCCGCTGCCCACCTCGCCCTGGAGGAGGCGGAGCATGGGGACGGAGCCGGCGAGATCGTGGGAGAGCTCCTCCCCCACGGCCTGCTGCCCGCGGGTGAGGGCGAACGGGAGGGTGGCGTCGAAGGCGTCCAGCAGGCCACCGGCGCGGCCGGGCCGCGGCAGCGCCCGCAGAGCGAGGTTGGCGCGGCGGCGCCGCACGAGCAGGGCCTGGAGGACGAAGGCCTCCTGGTACTTCGCGGTGCGCCGCGCCCACTCCGCCTCCTCCGGCGACTCCGGCAGGTGGAGGGCCCGGATCGCCTCGAAGGCGGGGAGGTAGCCGTTCGGGCCGCGCACCGCGGCGGGGAGCACCTCCGGCACGTCGTCCGGGGTGAGGAGCGCGAGCACCGTGTGCACGGCCTTCTCGATGCGCCAGGTGGGCAGGCGGGAGGTGGCCGGGTAGATGGGGATGGGGCGGGAGCGGCGCTCGATGGCGTCGTCCACCTTCTCGGGGTCGTCGATCATCTCGTAGTCCGGGTGCACGAGTTGGACCTGGCCGCGGTAGTGGCCCACCTTGCCGGAGAAGATGCCGAGCTCCCCGATCCGCAGCAGCCGCAGGTGGCCCTGCAGGGCGCCCTGGGACTTGGCGAAGAACGTGAGGAGCATGTCCACGCCGCCGTCCGTGACGGTGGCGGTGAGGATGGCCCCTCCCCTCTGGGTGCGGCGCATGGAGACATCGTCCACGCGGCCGAGGAAGCTCACCTCCTCCCCGTCCGGGTACTCCCCCAGGGGCTGGAGCTTGCCGCGCTCCACGTAGCGGCGCGGCACGTGCCGCAGCAGGTCGAAGACCGTGTGGACGTCCATCTTCGCGAACGCCTGGGCGGTCTTGGCGCCGAGCACCCTGTCCAGGGGGCGCTCGAGGAGCGGGAGGGAGCCGGGGGCGGGGGGTGTGGCGGCTGGCGGCGGGGGGGTCACTGGGCCATCGCCTCCAGCTTCGGCTCGGACTGGGAGCCCTCGATCACGTAGGCCTCGATCTGCGGGGCCCGCGCGCGGGCCAGGGCCACGAGCCGCTGGGCGGCCGCCGTGGCGGATGGCCGGCCGCCGGCGAGCACGGTCAACAGCTCCACCTCCGTGGTGGCGCGCCCCTCCTGGCCCACGGTGCGCCCGCCGTAGAGCAGCCACTCGGTGGCGGCCAGCAGCTCGGCCGGCTCGGTGCCGCAGGAGGCGTGGCGCGCGGTGTCCAAGACCTCCTGGAGGCGGATCAGGGTCTCATCGAGCCCCACCTGGTCGGAGCGCTGGGTGAGCACGGTGGCGGCGTCGTAGACGGCGAGGTTGTTCGCCGTGGGGGCCACCCGCACCTCGATGTCCTCGGAGACCACCGCGTCGTCCCTCCCGGCGGTGGCCGCGGCCACGGCGGAGGTGGGTGAGCACGGGAGGACCACCACGTCACGGGAGCCGGTGTCCACGATCGCCCGGGCGATGGTGCGGGCCCCGGCTTTGAGGACGGCCACAGCCCCGGCCTCGGCGAGGGGCTCCAGGAGCCCGGGGGCGGTGGTGGTGGCCACCACGCCGATCCGGCCGCGCGGGGCATCGAGGCGCCGTACGCACACCTGGCTCATCGGCGCGTCCGTGAGGGCATCGGCGGGATGGGGCAGGTGGACGTGGACGTGCCACAGGTCCCCGGCTCCTCGCACCACCACCACGGCCTCCCCCACGCCCGTGAGGTGGCGGCGTAGCCGGACGGCCTCATGGGGGGTGGCGCGCACCAGGTACATCACCTCGTACCCCGCGATGTCCTCTTCCTCCGGGGCGTCCGCAGGATCGGGGAACCACTCGTCGTGCGGCGTGGTGGGCACGCCCAGCTCACGGGCGAGCGACTCCACCAGCAGCACCAGGCACACCGCGCCGGCGTCCACCTTGCCGGTCCCCTCGAGTGCGGGGAGCTGGTCCGTGGTGGCGTCTGTGGCGGCATAGGCGGCGGTGAGGGCTGCGGAGACCACATCGCGGATCCCCGTGCCGGGCGGCAGGTCCACGGTGGCGTTCGCGATCTCACGGGCCACGGTGATGATCGTGCCCTCCACGGGTTCCGCAACGGCGGACAGCGCGGCGGAGGCCACGGCGTCGAAGGCGCGGATGAGGTGGTCCGGACCGGCCTCCTCGAGCCCACGGAAGGTCTGGGCGATCGCCTGGAGCGACTGCGCGAGGATCACCCCGGAGTTGCCGCGCGCACCCCACAGGGAGCCCTCTGCGACGGCATCGGCGAGCTCGCCCAGGGTGGCGTCCTCGGGGAGCTCCTGGGCGGCGCGGGCACCTGCCGCGAGGGTGCGGACCACGTTGGACCCCGTGTCCGCGTCCGGGACGGGGAAGAGGTTCAGGGCGTCGAGCGAGGCGCGTGCAGAGGCCAGCGCCGCCAGTGCGGACAGGAACCAGCGGCGTGCGAGGGGGGCGTCCATGTGCTCGATCATCTGGCGCCCAAGGCTATCCTCTTTGGAGCCGCCACGGCGGCTCTCCCCACAGGGCCCGCCCTGCGAGGGGCCCAGGTGTGTGCGCCGTCCGCACCGCGTGGCCCTCGGTGCACGCGCAGTCCGCCCCGCGAGGCGCCCGGGTGTGTGCGCAATCGCACGTCCGGTCAGCCCTCCCGCTGTTTGAGGACGCCGCCGCGTGGGGGGTATCATTGCGAAGTTGATCCTGCGCGCTCATCCGCGCGCATCTCGAACCAATTCAGGAGTTCTTCAATGGCTGCCGTGTGCGATGTCTGCGGGAAGCGTCCCTGGTTCGGCAAGAGCGTGTCGCACTCGCACGTGCGCACCTCGCGCCGCTGGGACCCGAACATCCAGCGCGTGCGCGCGCTCGTGAACGGTGCCCCCAAGCGCCTGAACGTGTGCACCACCTGCCTCAAGTCCGGCAAGGTGACGCGCAACGTCTGAGCTGTCCCGCTCTCGAAGGCCGCCTCCGGGCGGCCTTCGTGCTTTCTGGGCATCCCTCCTCCCACACCATCCACGCAGGTCAGCGCCCTTTTCGCCGAGCGCGATAGTTCCGAGGTGGGAGGCGCGATCAGTGCGTGGTGGGATGCAATGAGCCCCCGGGTCTGCCCACACTGGACAATGCGCACATTCACGATAGCCACAGCAGCCACCACCGCACTCCTGCTCGGCGCCTGCGCCGGAGGGGGCGGGGACCCCACGCCTCCCACGCCTCCCACGGACCTCCCCACCACCGAGGCGCCCACCACCGAGGCTCCCACCACCCCTGAGCCGGCAGAGCCCACCGAGGAGCCCA
>CAZTOM010000006.1:5887-6976 GCA_964615555.1 uncultured Actinomycetaceae bacterium | reverse complement strand
CCCACCACCGAGGCTCCCACCACCCCTGAGCCGGCAGAGCCCACCGAGGAGCCCACGCCGGAACCCACCACCGAGCCCGCCGAACCCGCCGAGGCCCCCACCACCGAGGCTCCCACCACGCAGCCACCGGCCACCGAGGACCCGGACGCTCACCCCACGTGGGGCCTCTATCCGGGCGATGACCCCATCGCCACGGAGGACTTCCCCACCGCCGGCGGCGACCTCTACCTCGCCGAGGCCGACGTGGTCATGCGGGACGTGGGCCGCCAGGCCTCCTTCCACTTCGAGGGCGAGGACCGCCTCGTATGGGAGGCCCGCTTCGTGGACACCGCCCTCGCCCAGGGCTCCGGCATGGAGATCGACATGGGCGATTCCGAGTACATCCTCCAGATCACCCTGTCCCACCTGCGCTACCCGGAGATGGACGAGGAGGTCATTACCGAGGTGGACACCTCCGACCTCGAGGACCCCGTGGTGGTCAGGGTTGACCCGCCGTTCGAGGGCATGAGCGTGATCTACATCGGCGTTCAGGACGTGGAGTTCGCCACGATCGAGGTGGTCGAGGAGGCCGGCGGCACCGTCCTCAACGTGCTCCTCTAGCCCCGCCGCCCAGTCGCCCGCCGCCCAGTCGCCCGCCGCCCCGGGCATTCATTCCTAACGCCGCCCGCCCCCAAAGTGGTCCCAGCCGGCCACCGGGGGCGGCGCGCCGTCCACCCGCACCCCGGAGCCCGCCACCACGCGCCCCACCTCCACGAATCCGTCCGGGAGCCCCGCATCCGGCGGGAAGCTCGCGAGGAAGCCGTGGTCCTCTCCCCCGCCGAGCACCCAGGCGCGTGGGTCCGCGCCCAGCTCGCGCGCCACCTCGGCCACCACACCATCCACCAGTCCCGCCGAGGAGATCTCGAGGCCCACCCCGGAGGCCGACGCGATCCGCTGCCCGTCGCGCACCAGCCCGTCCGAGACGTCCATCATCGCGCTCGCCCGCCCCGCCGCCGCGAGGGCCGCCCCGAGCGGGGGCCGCGGCCGCAGGTAGGTGCCAACCGCCGTCGACGACGCAGCCCGCCCGCCGTCGTCGCCGAACCCGCCGCC
>CAZTOM010000006.1:0-5787 GCA_964615555.1 uncultured Actinomycetaceae bacterium | reverse complement strand
CCCCTGCCCGACGACGCGCCCCGCTCGCCGTCGTCGTCCCACCCCTGGAGGAGCGCGAGTCCGGCGGCGGACCTGCCGAGCGTGCCGGCGTGGGCGAGTATGTCCCCGGGGCGGGCCCCGGACCGTAGGACGGGCTGGCGCTCGCCCAGGTCCCCAAAGGCGGTGACGGAGACCACCACGGTGGGTCCGCCGGCGAGGTCGCCGCCCACCACGCCGCAGGCACGGCCGGTCAGGTGGGTGATCTCGCGGCAGGCCTCCGCCATGCCGGTGGCGAGGCCCACCACCCAGGAGATGGGGAGATCGCCGGGCATGACGAGGGAGACCACGAAGCCCACAGGGGCCGCGCCCATGGCGGCCACGTCCGGGGCGTTCTGCATGATGGCGCGCCAGCCCACGTCTGCGCCGGTGGACCACTCGCGGCGGAAGTGGGCGCCCTCCACGAGGGCGTCGGTGGTGACCACCACGCGGGGGTCGGTGAGGGCGAGGACGGCGGCGTCGTCGCCGGTGGGGACGAGCGCACCACCCTGCGGGAGGAGGGGGGCGAAGCGGGAGAGGAGCTGATCCTCGGACAGGTCCGCCACGGTGGGCTCCGTGGACGGTGGTGGCTCACCCTGCGGGCCGGTGCGCGTCACGCTCATCTGCCCACCGTACAGTTGGGGTATGGGTAGACGCGTGGTGGCAGCGGCGTGCGCCGCGGCGCTGGCCGCCACCCTTACCGGGTGCGCGCAGACGGTGCTGCTGGAGCCCGGGCCGTTCGCCCCCGATCCGATCTGCGGGGACATCCTCCTGCAGTTGCGCGGGGACAAGTTCGGCTTCCAGGAGATGAAGACCAACGCCCAAGCCACGATGGCGTGGGGGGACGGCTCGAACGCGATCGTGGTGCGGTGCGGCGTGGAGCCCCCACCCCCCACCACGGACCGCTGCATCGGGGTGACCAGCTCGGACGGGACCCAGATCGACTGGATCAACCCGGAGGCCGGTTCGGACCTGGTGCCGCGCCACGCGGACAAGGACGTGGGCTCGTGGACGTTCATCACCTACGGACGGGAGCCGGCCGTGGAGCTGGTGGTGCCCTCCGCGCTGCAGCTGGAGCCCGCAGACGTGCTGCAGGGCGTGGCCCTGGCCGTCCAGCGGGCACCGGCCTACACGCAGTGCGTGGGCGCCACGGACGTGGAGTGAGGGGCTCGGGGCGCCCTCAGCGCAGGCCCAGCGGGCGCTCCAGGGCGAGCACGATCAGTTCGGTGAGCAGCTCCGAGTAGTCCATGCCGGCGGCGGCCCACATCACGGGGAACATGGAGTGCGGGGTGAACCCGGGCATCGTGTTGACCTCGTTGATCACCGGGTCCTGGCCGGCCTGCCAGAAGAAGTCCACCCGGGCGAGGCCCTCGCAGCCCAGGGCCTCGAAGGCGCGGGCGGCCATGGCCCGGATCGTGGCCTCCGCGTCCTCAGGGACGTCCGCGGGGCAGGAGAGGGTGACCCCGGCGGTGTCGAAGTACTTGGTCTCGTAGTCGTAGAACTCGGCCGAGTCCGTGTCCACGGTGATCTCCCCGAGTGGCGTGGTGCGGGGGGCGCCGTCCCCGCGGCCCTCGATCACGCCGCACTCGAGTTCCCGGCCGGCAAGGCCCTCCTCGATGATCACCTTCGGATCGTGCACCTGCGCGGCCTCCACGGCGGCGGGAACCGCCTCCAGGTCCTCCACGCGGGTGATGCCGAGGGAGGATCCCGCGCGGGCCGGCTTCACAAACACGGGGAAGCGGAGAGAGGCCACGGCATCCAGGACGGCGGCCGGATCGGTGCGCCACTGGCGTGCGCTGGCCACCACGTAGGGGCCCACGGGCAGGCCCGCGGCGGCGAGCGCCACCTTCATGTAGTGCTTGTCCATCGCCATCGCGGAGGCGAGGACGCCGGAGCCCACGTAGCGCACATCCGCCATCTCGAAGAGGCCCTGGATGGTGCCGTCCTCCCCGAACGGGCCGTGGAGGAGGGGAAGGACCACGTCCACGTCCCCGAGCTCGAGGGGGACCTCCGCGGGCTCGGAGGCCACGAGGCGGCCGCTGCCCTGGTCGAAGGCCACGGCCACGGACTGCGCGGCTCCCTCCACCTCCGCGCGGCCCCCCTCGATTGCCGCCGGGTCATCCGGGGCGGTGACCCACTGGCCGTCGCGGGAGATACCGATCGGGACCACGTCGAACCGCTCGCGGTCCAGCTCGCGCAGCACGCCGGCTGCCGTGGCACAGGAGATCGAGTGCTCGCCGGAGCGGCCCCCGAACACGACTGCCACGCGGATGCGGCGGGTGGAGTCAGCCTCGGACACGGAGTCAGCCTCGGGTGCGGAGCCGCTTGCGGACACGGAGTCAGCCTCGGGCACCGAGCCAACCTCGGGCGCCGAGCCAACCTCGGGACCGGTGGCGGTTTCGGGTCCGAACCCGGGCTCGGACGGGGTGGAGGGGTTCACGTTCATCGCGCCCCAGACTACCGCTCAGTCCCGCTCATCCTTGCGCGGGCGTGCGAGGAGTTGGCGGGTCATCTCGTCCACCGTCAGGCCCTGGTAGAGCACGGCCACCACGGCGCGGGTGATGGGCATGTCCACGCCGAGCGATCCGGCCAGGTGCGCCACGGAGCGGCACGACTTGGCGCCCTCGGCGGTGCCGCCGGTGGCCACGAGGGCCTCCTCGAGTGAGAGCCCCTGGCCGATGTGCCTGCCGAGGCGGTGGTTACGGGAGAGCTCGGAGGCGCACGTGGCCACCAGGTCCCCCAGGCCGGCGAGTCCGGCCATGGTCTGGATCTGCCCGCCGAGCGCGAGGGCGAGGCGGGTAATCTCCGCGAGGCCACGCGTGATGATGGTGGCCTTGGTGTTGTCCCCGTAGCCGCGGCCGGCGGCCATGCCCACCGCGAGCGCGATCACGTTCTTCACCGCACCGGCGAGCTCCACCCCCACCACGTCGTCCGTGACGTAGGGGCGGAAGTAGGAGGTGGCCACGAGCGAGGAGACGTCCCGGGAGCGCTCGATGTCCGTGCAGGCGAGCACCGAGGCGGCCGGCTGGCCGGCGGCGATCTCCCTGGAGAGGTTCGGGCCGGAGAGGACCACGATCCGCTCCGGGCCCACCTCGAGGACCTCGGAGAGCACCTGGCTCATCCGCAGGTCGGAGTCCAGTTCGATGCCCTTCATGAGGGAGACCACGGAGGCGTCCCCCGCCACGTGCGGGGCGAGCCCGGTGAGGGTCTGGCGGGCCACCTGGGAGGGCAGGGCCACGATGAGCGTGGAGGCGGCGGCCGCGGTGCCGTTGCGGTCCGTGGAGGCGCCCACCAGTTCGGGGAGGGCCAGGTCCGGCACGTAGGCGAGGTTGGTGTGCTGCTCGTTGACCTCCGCCACCACCGCGGCATCCCGGCCCCAGAGGGTGACGGCGTGCCCGGCGTCGGCCACCACCTTCGCGATGGTGGTGCCCCAGGCCCCGGCCCCGAGGACGGCGATCACTCGCCCGCCCCCTCGCGGTCCCGGCCGGTTTCGCGGCGGTCACGGCCGGCTTCCTCACGGCCCTGGCGGGCCTCCTCGCGGTCCCGGCGCGCCTCCTGCGAGCTCTTCGCCCGGATCTCGTCCTTCATGTCCCCATCCACGGCCACGTTCCACTCGTGCTCCGGGGGCTCCTCACCGCGGATCTCACCCAGGAGGCGGCGGATCTCGGCCATGATCCGGTCTGTGGCCTCCCGCAGCACGGGTCCCGTGATCTCCTGGCCCATGAGGTCGGAGAGGTCCACGGGCGGACCGGCCTTCACGTCCACGCGCTGCTTGCGCAGGGTGGCGATCTTCCCGGAGTGGCGCGGCATGATGCGGTGGATCCCCCACTGGGCCACGGGGATCACCGGAACGCCGGTCTCGAGTGCGAGCCGGGCCGCCCCGGTCTTCCCGCGCATCGGCCAGCCGTCCGGATCGTGGGTGAGCGTGCCCTCGGGGAAGATGCCGATCACCTCGCCGTTGGCGAGCGCCTCCTTCGCGGCCCTCAGGGAGTCACCGGCTGCCGCGGTGCCGCGCTCCACGGGGATCATCCCGGCGGAGCGGATCAGCTTCCCGAAGCCGGGGATCTTGAACAGCTCGGACTTGGCCAGCATCTTCACGGGCACGTGGTTGTCCACCATGAAGTGCCCGAAGCTCGCGGGGTCCGCGTTCGTGACGTGGTTGCCCACCACGATGAACCCGCCCTCCGCGGGCAGGTGCTCCATCCCGGACCAGTGCGGCTTCGTCAGGCGCACCACGAGGGGGCGCAGGATCCCGCGCAGCACCATGTATCCGCGGGGTGTGGTGCGGCCCTCGGCCGGCCTCATGCGCATCCGCTAGCCCTCCATCTCCACCTGGGCGCCGAGCGCGCCAAGCTTGCGCATGAAGTGCTCGTAGCCGCGGTTGATGAGGTCGATCCCCTTCACCCGGCTGACCCCCTCCGCGGAGAGTGCCGCGATCAGGTGGGAGAACCCGCCGCGCAGATCGGGGACCGTGATGTCCGCCGCCGTGAGGGGGGTGGGCCCGGAGACCACCGCGGAGTGGTAGAAGTTGCGCTGCCCGAAGCGGCACGGCAGCCCGCCCAAGCACTCGCGGTGCACCTGGATCTGCGCGCCCATGCGCCGCAGCGCCTCGGTGAACCCGAACCGGTTCTCATACACCGTCTCGTGGATGATGGACAGGCCACTCGCCTGCGTGAGGGCCACCACCATCGGCTGCTGCCAGTCGGTCATGAACCCGGGATGGACGTCGGTCTCGAGCACGATCGGCTTGAGCTGCTCGCCGGGGTGGTAGAACCGGATGCCCTCATCCGAGATGTCGAAGGCGCCGCCCACCTTCCGGAACACGTTCAGGAAGGTCATCATGCTGGGCTGCTCGGCCCCGCGCACGAAGATGTCCCCCTTGGTGGCGAGCGCCGCGCTCCCCCACGAGGCTGCCTCGATGCGGTCCGGCAGGGAGGTGTGCTCGAAGCCCAGCAGCCGGTCCACGCCCTCCACGCGGATGGTGCGGTCGGTGTCCACGGAGATGATGGCGCCCATCTTCTGCAGCACGGCGATCAGGTCCATGATCTCCGGCTCCGTGGCCGCGTTGGACAGCTCCGTGATGCCCTCCGCGCGCACGGCGGTCAGGAGTGTCTGCTCGGTGGCACCCACGGAGGGGTAGGGCAGTTCGGCCTTGGTGCCCTTCAGCCCGCGGGGCGCGGTGATGTGGATGCCGTGGGCGGTCTTGTCCACCACGGCGCCGAAGTCCCGCAGGATCTGCAGGTGGAAGTCGATGGGCCGGTCCCCGATGTGGCAGCCCCCCAGGTCCGGGATGAACGCCTCCCCGAGCCGGTGCAGGAGCGGGCCGCAGAACAGGATCGGAATGCGGGAGGAGCCGGCCAGCGCGTCGATGTCCCGCACGTGCGCGGACTCCACGTTGGAGGGGTCGAAGTGGAGGACGCCCGCGTCGTCGTCATAGGCCACGCTCACGCCGTGGAGCCGCAGCAGGTCTGCCACCACGTCCACGTCCCGGATGAGCGGGACGTTGCGCAGGGTGGAGGGGCTCTCCCCCAGGAGTGCCGCCACCATCGCCTTGGAGACGAAGTTCTTCGCACCGCGCACCGTGATCTCGCCGCTGAGGGGCGCTCCGCCGGTCACGCGCAGGACGTCCGCCATGCCGTATCACCTTTCGTCTCGCCCCGGGGGTGGGCGTCACTCAAGGATACGGCCCCCGCGTGAGATAACGGTGAGAGGCGCACCACGCGCCAACCTCCGCCCGACGACGCAGGCCCACCACCCGCCGTCGGCCCGCCA
>CAZTOM010000005.1:17004-24929 GCA_964615555.1 uncultured Actinomycetaceae bacterium | reverse complement strand
AGAAGTCCCAGATCCAGAACCGTGCCGCCGCCCTGCGCGTCCTCCAGTCGCGCCTCCTGTTGCTGCGCCGCGAGCAGGAGAAGGCCCAGCAGGATGAGTTGAAGGGCGATATCAAGGCCTCGTGGGGAGACCAGATGCGCTCCTACGTTCTGCACCCCTACCAGATGGTCAAGGACCTGCGCACCGAACACGAGGTGGGCAACACCTCTGGGGTGTTCGACGGCGACATCGACGACTTCATCGACGCCGGCATCCGCTGGCGGAAGCGCCAGGAGAACGCCGAGGACTAGGGCGGAGCGTTCTGCGGCCCGGGTGCTGGGGGAGGGGTCCCGCTCGCAGCGGGGGCTCGCGAATTCGCGGTAGAAGGGCCGTTCTGCTTGCTCTGGGTGGGATACCGCCCAGTGGATACGGCGGAATAGCGACGCAATTTCGCCAATACGGGTTAGCGTCGCTATTTCACCGCAACAGGCGTCACGCTGCACCACTCCCGTCCCAGTGGTCACCCGAAATTGCGTCGCTATTTCGCCACACGCACTTAGCGTCGCAATTCCGCCGCAGGTAGCCCCGCCCTGGCCCACTCAGGCCACCCAGGCCCTCAGCGTTCCGGCCCGCCTTGCCCCGCCCCGCCCCACCCCGGAGCTGACGACTGCGCCCAGACCGCCCGGGCTGTCCCGGCCGGCCACGGGTCCCAGACAATCACGCCAGAGCGGTGCCGCCGTGATGCTACTGTGACTGGAGTGAAGGATGTGGTTTCGGTCGCACTGTGCGGCGGGTGCTTTCGGGCGGCGTGTCGGACGGGTTACCCTCAAGTAGAGCTTTAGGCTCGAATCGGCCGGAATGCACCCTTCCCCCTTGTTGTCGACCCGGTCGGAAGAAAGACTCGCGTGATCCGTTTCGAGAACGTCTCCAAGGTGTACGCCAGGGGCGCACGACCCGCGCTCGACGAGGTGACCGTCGAGATCGAGCGCGGCGAGTTCGTGTTCCTCGTTGGCGCCTCCGGCTCGGGCAAGTCCACGTTCCTGCGCCTCGTGACGCGCGAGGAGCGGCCCACCTCCGGCACCGTGTTCGCGCTCGGACGCGACTTGTCGCAGATATCCAACTGGAAGGTCCCCCATCTCCGCCGCCAGATCGGCTCCGTGTTCCAGGACTTCCGGCTCCTCACCAACAAGAACGTGTACGACAACGTGGCGATCGCGCTTCAGGTGATCGGCAAGCCCCGGCACCACATCCAGACCAACGTGCCCGAGGTCCTCGAACTCGTGGGGCTCGAGGGCAAGGAGAAGCGCCTGCCGCACGAGCTCTCCGGTGGTGAGCAGCAGCGGGTGGCGATCGCCCGGGCGTTCGTGAACCGGCCGGCGGTGCTGCTGGCAGACGAGCCCACAGGCAACCTGGATCCCAAGACCTCCGTGGGCATCATGCGGCTGCTGGACCGAATCAACCGGACCGGCACCACGATCGTGATGGCCACCCATGATGACGAGATCGTGGACCAGATGCGCAAGCGCGTGATCGAACTGGTGGACGGCATGGTGGTCCGCGACCAGGACCGCGGCGTCTACGGGGCGGGGAGGTAGACCATGCGCTGGCAGTTCATCCTCTCCCAGACCTTCGGCGGCATCCGTCGGAACATGGCAATGGCCGTAGCCGTGGTGCTGGTGACCTTCATCTCCCTGACGTTCGTGGGGATGGGCGCGCTCCTGCAGTTCCAGGTGAACAAGATGCGCACCTACCTGTACGACCAGGTGCAGGTGGCTGTCTTCATGTGCCCCGACCGTTCCAACGTGCCGGGCTGCGCCGCCGGTGCCGTGACAGAGGACCAGCTCGCCTCGGTCCACGAGCTCCTCACATCCTCCGACCTCGCCTCCTACGTGAAGGAGGTCATCACCGAGACCCCGCAGGAGGCCTACGAGAACCTCCAGCGCATCACCGACGCCCCCTGGGTGGAGCGCGTGAACCCCGAGGACATGCAGCACATCTACCGCATCGCGCTCCACGATCCGGAGCAGTATGAGGTGGTGGCTGACGAGCTGCGCGGGGTGGCCGGCGTGGAGACCGTGATCGACCAGCGCGACGTACTCGAGCCGCTCTTCGACCTCCTCAACAAGTCCACGATGCTCGCGATCGGGCTCGGGCTCGTGATGGTGGTGGCAGCAGTCCTGCTCATCACCACCACTATCCGGCTTTCCGCCATGTCCCGGCGCCGCGAGACCTCCATCATGCGGCTCGTGGGTGCCTCGAACTCCTTCATCCAGCTCCCCTTCCTGCTGGAGGGTGCCATCTCGGCTCTCGTGGGGGCGGGGCTCGCGATCGCCGCCCTGTGGGCGGGGGTCAGGTACGTGGTCCAGGGCTGGTTCGGGGGAGGGGACAACTCGCTCGTGAACTTCATCGACACCACCGACGTGTGGATCATCTCCCCGTTCTTGGTCCTCGCAGCGCTCGCGCTCGCGATCATCTCCTCTGTTGTCACCCTCGGCCGGTACACGAAGGTCTGATCCATGAGAATCCACCGAATCCCCGCCGCCCTCCTCGCCGCCGTCCTCGCGCTCGGGGTGGGTCTCGGTATCCCGGCCGCGGCGAACGAGCGGGACGACCTGGTGGACCAGGTCTCCGAGAACGAGGCCCGGCTCGAGAGCCTGCGCTCCGAGCTCGAGGGTGTGGACGTCTCCCTCCAGCAGACCTACCTGGACCTCGAGGCCACCCGGAACCAGATCCCCATCGCTGAGGCGGAGCTAGCCCAGGCCCAGGACGACCTCGCGGCCGCGGAGCGCACCCAGCAGGCCGTGGCCGACCGCCTGGACGTGGCCGAGGCCGAACTGAGTGGGATTGAGCAGGAGATCGCGGACTCCCAGGCCAAGATCGAGGAGTCCGAGGAGTCCCTCGCCGTGCTGGCCCGCACCACGTACCAGAACGGGGGCGCCAACCGGGATCCGGTCTCCCTCATCTTCGGATCGCACTCCTCGGATGACTTCCTCACCCAGTACACGGCCCTGGACTCGGCAGTGCGTTCCCAGACGGCCGTCCTGGACGAGATGTCCACGCTCGAGGCGAGCAAGCGGAACGCCGAGGCTCGTCAGGATGCCGTGCTCGACCGCATCCAGGACCTCAAGGTGGCCGCTGACCAGGCCGTTGCTGATGCCGAGAGCGCCCGCGCGACCGCAGAGCAGAAGAAGAAGGAGGTTCTGGACCTGGAGGCCACGCAGGCGCGGCTTGCCCAGGACCTCGAGAACCAGAAGAGCTCCATCCAGGGCCAGCAGGTGGCAATCGCTGAGGACAACGCCGGGCTCCAGAGCAGGATCGCCGAGATCGACGAGGAGAACCGTCGCCTCGAGGAGGAGCGCAAGAAGCGCGAGGCCGAGGAGGCTGAGCGCCAGCGCCAGGAAGAGGACGATCGCAAGAAGCGAGAGGCCGAGGAGGCCGAGCGCCAGCGCAAGGAGGAGGCCGAGCGCCAGCGCCAGGAGGACGCCGCCGCCAACTCCAGCCGTAACGATCCGGCTCCGCCGGCCACCACGACGCCCCCCGCGCCGCCGCCCCCACCGCCACCTCCCCCTCCGCCCCCGCCGCCGCCGCCGCGCAACTTCATCACGCCGGTGCCCTCGCCCGTGTACGTCACCTCGCCCTACGGCTACCGGATCTACCCGATCACCGGCGGTTGGTTCATGCACTACGGCGTGGATCTGCGCTCCGCCTGCGGTAACGCGCAGTGGGCCGTGGCCGGCGGAACCGTCTCCGATGTGCGCAACGCCTACGGGAACGGCACGCACGGCAACCAGGTGATCATCAACCACGGCATGATCGACGGCTCCTCCTGGGTCTCCGTCTACAACCACCTCTCCTCGTTTGCGGTCTCCCGCGGGCAGGCGGTCTCCCAGGGCCAGACCATCGGCCGCACCGGCGCCACCGGCAACGTGACCGGCTGCCACGTGCACCTGGAGATCTGGAAGAACGGCAAGACGATCGACCCGATGACCCTGCCCGGCTTCTAACCCCCACGAGGCGGGAGGACGACGGCGTTTGGATTGCGTCGTCGGCGGGTCAGCCGTCGGCGTGGGTGACAACGGCAGACCGTTGCCCCAGCGCCCGTATGTGCAACCTGACTACCTCAAACGTGAGTTTGGGGCTCAACGGTGGGCGGGGTGAACTTGTTCCCTGGTGGCGCCCGTCCCGCGCGGCCCGTCACCTCCCTGGCGCGGGCCGCCTTCGCCGTCGGGTGGCCCTTCCCCGCGTTGGCAGACCTGTCCCCGCGTCGGCTGGGCCGCCCCGTATCGGGGGGTCAGCCCCGCATGGGGTGGACCACCCCCGCGCCAGTCTCCGATCGTGCACATCCGGCGGGAGTATTCCCCGGTGTGAACGCCAGGCAAGTCTCTCACCTGCATATTTGTCCAACCACTCCCTGATTCATCCTCCTAATCCCCGCCGGATCCGCACGATGTCCGGAGCACACCCGCGTCCCAACCACCGATCGTGCGAATCCGGCGGAGACCGTTGCGGGCACGAGAGGCGCGCACGGCCCTGACCTGCCCATATGCGCCGTTACCCCGCACCTTCCCCGTACGCCCTCCGCCAGATCCGCACGATCACGCGTCACCAGTGATCCCAGGGGCGGCGGGTTGGGTGGGTCGTATAGGAGCCGGAAATGGGTGGCGGGGTTCGGTCGGTGGTGCCGTATCCTTGGGTGTCCCCAATTCGCTGTGGTCAGGAAGGAGCGTGAGATGGCCAAGGACACAAAGCCCACGGCAGCCGAGCGCGCCAAGGCCGCCGCAAATGCTAAGAAGGTGGTGGCCCGCAACAGGAAGGCTTTCCACGAATACTCCATCGAAGAGAAGTTCGAGGCGGGGATCGTGCTCACCGGCACCGAGGTGAAGGCGCTACGGCAGGGGCGCGCCTCACTCGTGGACGGCTGGGTGGAGATGGACGGGGGAGAGGCGTGGATGCACGGCGTCAACATTCCTGAGTACACCCAGGGGACCTGGAACAACCACGCACCCAAGCGGAAGCGCAAGCTCCTGCTCCACCGGCATGAGCTCGCGAAGCTCTGGCAGCGCACGCGTGAGAAGGGCCAAACGATCGTGCCGCTCGAGCTCTACTTCGTCGGTGGCCGGGCCAAGGTGGAGATCGCGCTCGCCAAGGGTAAGGCCGAGTGGGACAAGCGGGAGACCTTGAAGCGCAAGCAGGCGGACCGTGAGGCGCAGTCGGCGATGCGGGCGGCGAACCGGCGGGGCACCTCCACATTCGGATCGCGGTGAGCCCTGCCCTGCGGACGCCCCGAGTGGGGTGCCGCGGGACCGTCCACGCTCTTCGTGCGCGGAGGGAATGAGAATCAGGTTGACGGCGTTGGATAGAATGGACGCACAACTTCATAGCGACACATGGGGATGATCGGTTTCGACGGTGGTCGTCTTACCAGGGGAAGCGGGTCGAGGACGTACGGTTGTCTCGTAAACGCCCCGTACAACCCAATAGGTGCCGAATCCAAGAGCACCGACTTCGCTCTCGCGGCCTAACTAAACCCCGCGACAGCAGTCCGTCAGCCCGGGAACGCTCTCGTCCCGGATCCTGGCGTCATCTAGAGAGCCACTGCTCCCGTCTCGGGTCACTTGAGCCGGGGGGACACCCAAGGTGACTGGGCCCGTTCACCATTCTGTCTGTAGAACAGGGTGAGGGCCGAGAAACTCCAGTTGCAGACTGCACCCGGAGAAGACCTGGTTCTACGTCATCGGACCCGGGTTCGATTCCCGGCATCTCCACCCCTGTGGCCCCTGTCAGTTCGCTGGCAGGGGCCGTGTGCTGTGCGGCCGGTCGTGCCTAGAGCAGCCGGGTCCGGAGAGTTTCTTCGACTGGGGAATCGCCGTTGCGTCGCACGATGTTGCCCTTGGCTCCGGGCCGCTCGCAGACCGCTTCCTGCAGCTCGGTGCCGAGGTAAACGAGACCGGCCCCGTCATCGGTACAGTGTGTCTCAGGCAGTTCGACCTCGGCGACGAGCTGATGCACCAAGGGACGACGGTCCGCTTCGCTGTCATAATGGACCCCACCGCCATAGGGCAGGAAGCCCAAAGCGTTGGTGATGTTGCGCAGCGGTGGCCCGAACGAGTCAGTGGGACCGCCCGTGTACCAGCAGATGGCGCCGGCGCTGATGCCGGCAAGTACGACCCCTTGTTGCCCAGCGCGATGGAGGATGTCGGGCAGCCCGTGCGCGCGCCAGACTGCTAGCAGGTTGACCACTGAGCCTCCATGGACCCAGATCACGTGAGTGCTCCCAGAGGATGGCACCCGCTTATCCTTGACGACAGCGAGTGGCATCATCTCGGGCCCTGCGCCGACGCTTCTCATGGTGTCGGTGACGGCAGCGGGCTTGGCTGCCGTGGTCCACCTGCGATGCGGGGCCGGACGGAAGGTTGCTCAGCGCCCGTAGTGGTAGCGGCAGCTGGCGATCCGGATCTCGTCGCCGACGACCTTGTACACGAGACGATGCTCATCGGTGATGCGTCGGGACCAATACCCCGACAGCCCATGTTTGAGAGCTTCTGGCTTGCCGATTCCCTCGTTACCGTTGCGTGAGATGTCTTGGATCAGCAGGTTGATTCTCTTGAGCGTGCGCCGGTCTTCTGCCTGCCACCAGAGGTAGTCATCCCAGGCGGACTCGTCCCAGACCAGGAACATCGCCTAGTCCTCGATGTCCTCGATGAGCTCATGCGTCGTGCCGCCATGGCTCTCCAGTCGCTCGATCGAATCGAGGAGGCGGTGGGCGTTGGCGGGGGAGCGGAGGAGGTAGGCGGTCTCCCGTAGGGACTCGTAGTCTGCCAGCGAGACGATGACAACGGGCTCGTGTCCGGCGCGCGTGATGATCGTCTCTTCGCGGTTGTTTACGACGTCGTCGAGGACCTGCGCGTAGTTGGCGCGGGATTCGGTGTAGCTGAGCGTCTTCATAGGTAACCTCCTGTACAGAAAACTGTACGTCCACGGTGCCGGGTGCGTCAACGGCTCTTGATCCACCACGCCAGATTCTGGCGTCCAAGCGATCCGTCTTCTTCTGGTGTAGCCGCCGCAACTTCCTTGTTGACGGACTCGGAGGCCGGCCCCCACCGCGACTTCGGCTGAGATCACCGAGTGGCGCGAATCGCGCGGAGCCGCGTGCTCTGCGTTAGCGGTAGACGTCGGCGCGGTGCTCGATAGCCGTGAAAGTGGCGCCGGCGCCCCTCTCAGGACGTAGATCCGACGACCGTCGATGATCAACAGGTTGTAAACCGGATGCGCGGAGTTCGACCCGTTCCCCCTGAGCTCCACCACATGGCCCCTGTGAACTCGCCGGTAGGGCCCTTCATTGCCCCGTCATTGCTCCACAGCCGGGGATCTGCTGGCTTCACCAGCAATTGTCTGGATGTTTTGCGTTGGGGCATGCGGGCCGGGTGCCGATCACAAATGGTGAGCAACGGTCGCGCCGTCAGCAGCATGAAGGCGCCAACCCGCGTGCGCCTCGCATCGTGACCATCCCTCACGGGCGCACCGGAGTTGTCGCAGGATAGCGACACTGTGTCGCAGGGCGGGGCATCCGGCCTGACCTGACACCTGCGAGGATCAGTCTGGTGGTGTCAGTCAGACACGGAGGAGGCCACCATGGGCACCATGAAGTTCACCCGATCGCTCGCGATCCTCGGAGCAGCGGCACTCGGACTCGGCGCGTGCAGCGTCGAGGTGACACCCGGCCTGCCGGGGCAGGACTCACCCACGCCAGGCGGGGGGACGACCACAGGCGTTCCGGGAGGTGGCTCCTCCGAGGATCCCACCGAGTATCCCACCGAGGCAGACCCCGACGGACCCGCAGCGACAGACGTCCCCGAGGGCTTCCCCGCGCTGACCGCAGCGGACGGTACCCCGATCGCCTACCGCGCACTCCTCTCGGACCTCGACGCGATCGAGGCAGCCCTCGA
>CAZTOM010000005.1:7306-16904 GCA_964615555.1 uncultured Actinomycetaceae bacterium | reverse complement strand
CGATCGCCTACCGCGCACTCCTCTCGGACCTCGACGCGATCGAGGCAGCCCTCGACTCCACGGTGGTGGCGGAGTTCCCGGTGGCCCCGGAGTACCTCGACGGCGCCGTGGGCTGCGGCGGCGACGTCACGCTCGTGGCACACGCGAACGGGGTCTCCACAGTCCACTGGCCGATGACGTGGGAGGGGGAGAACCCCGCACCCCTCGAGGGTTTCGTGCCCGGGACACCCGGGGTGGCCGTGGTCCCCGGCCTCGTGGCCGGGTTGATTTCCTACGACGCTACCGAGCAGTGGGAGGTGGACGTGCGCGACGCGGGCGGCCAACGCCTCACCACGAACTCGGACAAGTACCCCACCCATGCCCCCGTGAGCGTGAAGCTCGTGGGCGAGGACCTGTGGGTGCTCCTCATGGACGAGGGGGAGGAACTGGTGGCCCGCCTCCCGATGCGTGGAGCACCCGAGGAGTACGGCGCCAGGACCGAGATCGGGGCCGCCGATTCCGGCGTGCTTGCCGTGACGGACTGGTGGAGCAACCCGGCATTCGCGCAGGACGAGTTCGAGATCCACCACCTCGGCGGTGGGTCCGCTGACCTCGTGCTCTCGGGATTCGGGGGCCAGAGCGGCACCGGTGTGGTGGGGCTCGCGGGCTCTGGGGACGTGGTGGCGCTGGTGTTGCAGCAGGGGCAGGGCGGCTACCCCCGCCTGGTTGTGGTGGACGGCGGAACGGCACTCGGCGTGCTGGCCGCGCGACCCGTCGGTAGCCCCACTGTCTCGGGCCGCTACGTGGCGTGGCAGGAGGCCGCGCCGGAGGACGGGTACGCGCCCGGCCCCCAGTACCTCCTCGACCTGGACACCGAGACCATCTCGCTGCTCGGCCAAGGCATCCCCACGGGCTCGCTCCCCGCCATGTGCGAGGGCACTATCGCGTGGAGCACCTCCGACGGCGAGGGGGCCGAGGTCCTGACCGCCACCCTGCCGTAGCTGAGAGTGCGTGGGGAGGAACCCAACCATGGAGACGCTGGCCCGATGAGCCACATCCTGGTCGTCGACGACGACGACATGATCCGCGAGCACCTCGCCCGCCTCCTGAGGCAGGCGGGGTTCTCCGCGTCCACCGCTGCCGACGGCATCGAGGCCCTCGGCATGGTGGCCGCCTCGCCCCCGGACCTCGTGGTCCTAGACGTCCTCATGCCACGCGCTGACGGCCGCGAGGTGCTGCGCACCATGCGTAGGCGTGGCGACTGGACTCCGGTCATCCTGCTCACCGGCGTGGGGGAGTCCGCCGCGCGCGCCGATGCCCTCGAGGAGGGCGCCGACGACTACCTCAACAAGCCCTTCGACCCCGCCGAACTCCTTGCTCGGGTCCGGGCGGTCCTCCGGCGGGGGAAGGGTCCCACCTCCCTCGTCCACGCGCCCCGCATCTCCGGGGGAGGCATCACGATCGACCGGCTCGCGAAGGCCGCCACCGCGCGTGGGCGCACCCTCACGCTCACCCCCAAGGCACTCGCACTGCTCGAGTTCCTCATGGTCCACCACGGCGAGACGTTCAGCCGGGACCAACTCCTCGCCCAGGTTTGGGGCATCGATATCGCCCTCACCACGCGGGCCGTGGACCACCGCGTGGCAGAGCTCCGCAAGGCGCTCGCCCCCGCCGGGGTGGAGGCCGGCGTGGAGACGGTCCAGGGCGTGGGCTACCGCTTCTACCCGGAGGTGGAGGTCTCATGACACGGCGCTCACTCACCATCTCCGGCGTCATCCTCGGCATGGCCGTGGCCATGGCCCTCGCGTGGTTCATCACCGGGGATGACCGCTTCGTCACCGTTACGTTCTGGATCTGGGCCACACCCCTGTTCCTTGCAGTGCCCGTGGTGGCGGCGGTGGCACTCGCATCCCTCGCCGCCTCCCGCACCCGCACGGCGGCCGAGGCCGCACGCCTGGAGACCGAGGAGACCCAGCGCCGCGCCCACCGCACCTTCGTCTCCCGCCTGGACCACGAGCTGAAGAATCCCGTGACCGCGCTACGGATGGGGGTCACCCAGGTGGCCGATCCCACCCTGGCGGCCTCCCTGGCGGCTCAGGTGGAGCGGCTCTCCACGCTCGTGGGAGACCTGAGGAAGATCACGGAGGTGGAGGACTTACCCGATCGCCGACGAAGAGGTGGACCTCCACGAGATCGTGGACGAGGTGGTGGAGGTGGCGCAGAACCGCGAGCGCGAGATCGCCGTGCACTTCCCCCGCGCACCGCGGCCACTGCCGCCCGTCCGGGGTGACCGGGACCTGCTCTACCTAGCAGTGCACAACGTGGTCTCCAACGCCATCAAGTACTCCGAGCCCGGTGCCACGATCGAGATCCGTGGCCGCGAGGACGGAAGTAGCGGGGTGCTCGAGGTCTCGGACACCGGACGGGGGATCCCGGAGGAGGACCTCGAACTCGTGTGGCAGGAGCTCGGACGTGGGTCCGACGTGCGCCACATCGCGGGCAGCGGCCTTGGCCTCCCCATGGTCGCGAGCGTGATCCGGCGCCTCGGAGGGCACTGCGACCTCGCCTCCGTGCACGGGAGGGGCACCACCGTCCGCCTGGAGCTCCCGCTTGCCTGACGCAGTTGTTTCTGCCCCCCGCCCCACCTGCGGGGATGAGTACATCCAAGTCTAGACTTCTTCACACATGGCCGGTACCGGGCGGTGCTCTCGACCGGGGGTGACGAGCCCTCAGACGGAGCTGCCGCAGTGCCGTACCCGAGACCTCACGAACGGAGAGATCAAGGTGTCCCAGGACCAGCGAATCCACCTGCGCAAGAACATGGCCGCCACCTCGCGGGCACAGTACGCGGTGACCGAGACGATCCTCGAGCGGGCCGCTGAGGTTGGGGTGGCTCGTTCGGTACTCGAGCTGGCCTTCGTGCGTGTCAGCCAGGTGAACGGATGCGCCTATTGCGTGGACGTGCACGTGGGGCTCGCGGAGAAGGCCTACCGTGCTGACGGCCTCGACGACGCGACCATCTCCCGTAAGTTCGCACTTGCGCCAGGCTGGCGCGACTCGGCGGACACCTATACCGAGGAGGAGAGGGCCGCCCTCGAGATCGCCGAGCACGTGACGCTGGTGGCCACGAACCCGCTACCCAGTGACGCGTACGCCCGCCTCCGGGGGGTGCTCGGGGACGACCAGCTCGCCGTGTTCCTCATGGGCTGCATCAACATGAACGTGTTCAATCGGATCCACCTGCTCTCCCACACCCCCGTGGGCCAGGCGTGACCTGAGCGGGTCGGCTCGTGGGCGCCGTACGGGTCGGCTCGCGGGCGCCGTACGGACGGGCGCAGGACGGGCGGGGCCGATTCGCGCGAGCGGGCAGCCCGGCGCCGCTACTGGCGGGCGGGAGCGCAGCTAGCGGGCGCGGCGTGGATCTCCCACCACGGTGTAGTCACCGGCGCGGGAGAGGGCCTGCTGGATCACGCGGCGATCCACCTCCACCGTGTCCAGGTGCTTGATCCAGAGCTCGGCCCTGCCCCCCTCGCCGAGCTCGAACGTGGCCTGCCCCAGGCCGTTGCTCGCGAACACGTCGAAGAGTTCCTGGAGGGCGCGCCTCACATCCCGGTGGCTCTCGATCCCACTCACCACGAGGCGGGAGGCCACGATACGGCTGGCCCCGCCAGGTGCCATCAGATCCTCCCGTTGAACGCCTGCATCCCGGAGTCCATGCGGGTACCGCCACGGCCGTCGCCGTACTTGGCGTAGTCGGCAATCCAGGTGATGGAGCGGATCCACTTCACCATGAGGTATCCGTGGTTCGACTCCACGCGGAGCCGGGCGGGTGCCCCGAGGTGGAGGTCGAGGGGCCGGCCGTTGCGCTCGTAGGCCACGATGGTCCCGTCCTCGAAGGCCGTCTCGAGGTCGAAGCAGGCGTAGAACGGTTCGCGTGGCCGGTTGTCGTACATGGACTGGGCAAGCCCGTATGAGTCGACCATCACGTAGTTCGCCCCTTCAGGCTTGGGGCCCAGGAGCGCGAGGACGTCGGAGAGCTTCACGCCTGTCCACCGGCTGGTGGCCGACCAGCCCTGCATGCAGGTGTGGGTGGCCACGTAGGAGGTCTGGGGGAGGCTCTTCAGGTCCTCGAGGGTGATCTCCCTCGTCTCGTCTCCGAACTCGCTGGCCAGGGTGATGGTCCACCCCTGCCAGTCGTTCTCCATGGCGTCCACGAACTCCCGCGACTCCTCGGCCGTGGGAGGCAGCCCGTTCGTCCAGTGGAACTCCGAGAGGTCGTCATCGGTGTAGACGGTCTGGTGGATGTTGGGGCGCATCCGGTTGAGGAACAGCTTTCGGGGGATCTCGCCCAGCGGGACGAGGAAGCGGTGGGCTCGGGCTCGGTCGGACAGCGTCCAGTAGCTCAGGGCGATCCAGAACACCACCACGGCAACGATCACGGCCACCATGATGACGAACGCCTGCGCGTAGCGGGCCGTGTCCACATCCCCGAACACCATGTGCACCAGGTTGTGCTCCCTGTGCACGAGGAATACGAGGCCCACGTGCATCACGATGAATCCCGACATCAGGACCATCGCGATGAAGTGCAGGGAGCGGGCGCCCTGGTGGCCGCCCCAGAACTTCACGTAGCGGGGGTAGCGGGCCCGGATGGCTGGGGACATTGCTGGACCCGTCACCATCAGGAAGGGTGCGAGCACGAAGATGACGAAGGTGTATCCGAGCATCTGCAGTGCGTCATAGGGCTGGAAGTGCTCGATCGACGGGACGCCGAACCCCGCGTAGATCTTGAGGGTCTCCCAGGCCTCGGGGAACACCTCCCACGAGGTGGGGATGATGCGCCGCCACAGCCCGGTGGCGAACAGGAGCGTCACATAGAAGATTCCGTTCAGGATCCACAACGAGGTCACCACGCCGTGCCAGTGGCGGGCAAGCCCCACGTTCTCCCGCCCCGGGAGTGCCACGAGTGGTGAGAGGGACTTCTCATCCATCAGCGAGGTGTAGACGCCCTCCTCCTTGGGCAGCTCGCGCTTGGTGAACTTCAGCCACTCGGTCCCCGGTGCGCAGTCGTTGCGCCACCACAGCCGGGGAAGCGAACTGAGGATCTCCCAGCCGGACCGCAACAGGAGTCCGATCAGGACGAAGTTGATCAGGTGGCTGGCCCTGAGCCAGAGGGGAAAATCGGGATTCATGCTCGCTGCTCCTCCGCCGTTCCGGCGTCACTACCGGTGCGCTCATAATAGTCAGAGAAAAGCCGTTCTAACTACCCGTACGCTGGGATAACTCGCAATCGTCTCGAACCCCGACTGTTCACCGTGCCGCCACGGTGCCGACACGCGAACGCGACAGGCTTCCTCCATTCCCTTCTGAACGGAGCCCTCGCATGTCACACAAGCCCCTGTCCCTCCTGGGGATCGCCGCCCTCCTGGGTGCCGGCGTGGTCCTCGCGCCACTCGCGCCACCACCGGCGGAGGCCGCTCCCACGGGGGTGGTGATCAACGAGGTGTTCACCCGCGGCAGCGACGGGAACGAGGACGCCATCGAGCTCCTGAACCTGGGGGCGGAGCCGGTGGACCTCTCCGGCTGGGTGGTCAAGGATGACAACGACTCGCGTACGGACACCCTGGCCGAGGGGACCACCATCGAGGCGGGCGGCTACCTGGTGCTGCGGGAGACGGCCGAGTTCGACTTCGGTCTGGGCTCGGCTGACAGTGCCCGCATCTACGACGACGCCGGCGCCCTGGTGGACGAGTTCACCTGGACCGCGCACTCGGACCAGAGCTGGTCCCGGTGCCCCGACGGCACGGGTGAGTTCCAGAACGTGCCCACCCTGACGCTCGGGAGCGCCAACGAGTGCCCCGCCGCCGACCCCATGGGAGTTCGGATCAACGAGATCATCACGAACGATCCGGTCCTCGAGGACTCGATCGAACTGATCAACCCCGGGTCCGCCGCGGTGGACCTCTCCGGGTGGGTGGTCAAGGATGACAACGACTCGCGCACGGACGCCCTGCCCGCCGGCACCACCATCGAGGCGGGCGGCTACCTGGTCCTCACCCAGGGGATCCACTTCGACTTCGGGCTCGGCAACGGCGATGCCGCGCGCCTCTACCTCCCGGACGGCACCCTGGTGGACGGCCACACCTTCCCCAGCCACTCCAACCCGAGCTGGTCGCGCTGCCCGGACGGGACGGGTGACTTCATCCAGGGGAACTCCGTGACACTCGGGGGACCCAACGACTGTGCAGTGGAGCAGGTGGACTCCTCCAACCTGGTCCTGAACGAGGTGGACTCCGGACCGCTCGACTGGGTGGAGCTCTACAACACCGGCACCCAGCCGCTGGACATCACCGGCTACGTCCTCACGGACAACGCGCCGAACGATCCCACCCACCGCTACGTGTTCCCCGAGGGCACCACCGTGCCGGCGCTCGGCTACCTCGTGGTGGACGGCGGGACCTTCAACATCGGCCTCGGCGGGGCGGACTCGGTCCACATCTTCGAGCCCGGAACCACGGACTTCGATCCCGCGGGCGCCGTCCAGTCCTACTCGTGGTCCACCCACGCGGCCATCGACGGCGACGAGGCGATCGCCGCCAACTCCCGCTGCCCCAACGTGACCGGCGAGGAGTGGGTGGTTGCCTACGTGACCCCCGGCGCCTTCAACGACTGCCCCACGGCGATCCGCATCAACGAGGTGGAGTCCAACGGGGACGCCACCGACTGGGTGGAGATCGTCAACGCCTCCGCGGAGCCCGTGGACATCTCCGGTTGGACCCTCATGGACAACGATCCGGTGGGCCATGCCGCAGATGTCACCCCGCTCCCGGTCGGCACCATCCTCCAGCCCGGCGAGTACTTCGTGTTCGACCAGGGGGTCCACTTCGACTTCGGCCTGGGTGGAAACGACCTGGCGAGCGTACGGGACGAGGCGGGCGTCGTCGTCGCCGAGTACGCGTGGACGGCCCACGCGAACGTGACGTACGGACGGTGCCCGGACACGACGGGACCGATGGTGGACCAGACCATCTCCACGAAGGGCACCGAGAACGACTGCTCCGGCGTGGTCCCGGAGGAGCCCCAGCCCGAGACCCCGATCGACGTGGTGGCGTGGCCGGGCGGCGAGTCCGTCACGGTGCAGGACGAGGTCCAGATGTTCCTCGAGGACTTCTCCGGGCTCGACTTCCAGGAGACCGCCGCCGGCACGTTCCTGTGGGGCGTGGACAACGACGCCGCCACCGTGTTCAAGCTCATCGCCCACGCGGACGGCTCCGTGGAGTGGGCCGAGGGCTGGGAGGGCGGCCGGAAGGTGGTCTTCCAGGAGGACACCGGCCCGGCCGGCCCGGATGCCGAGGGCATCACCGCGGCCGGCGACGGCTATCTCTACCTCGCGATCGAGCGGGACAACAACTTCAAGGGCGTGAACCTCAACAAGATCCTCCAGGTGGACCCCGCCGCCGAGGGTGACGTGATCACCGCCAGCCAGGAGTGGGACCTCACCGCCACGCTGCCGGACGTCTCCGCGAACACGGGGATCGAGGCCGTGGAGTGGGTCTCGGACGCGGATCTCGCCGGCAGGCTGTGGGACACCACCCACGCCAAGCCCTACGACCCGGCCGACTACCCGGGCCACGGCACCGGCCTGTTCTTCGTGGCGCTCGAGAACAACGGCCACGTGTACGCCTTCGCGCTCAACGCGGACGGCACCCACGCCCAGGTCTCCGAGATCATCCCCTACATGGGTGGCACCATGGCCCTCGATTGGGACACCGAGCTCGGACTCCTGTGGGCCGTGTGCGACAACGGCTGCGAGGGCCTCGCCACCCAGATCACCCTCAACGGCACGGACTCCCCGGGGCTCCTCCACGTGGAGCGGCCCGCGGGCCTGCCGAACCTCAACAACGAGGGCTTCGCCACGGCCACGGACGCGCTCTGCGTGGACGGCACCCGTCCCGTCTGGTGGGCCGCCGACGGCGAGGTGCCCGCCTCGCTCCGCAGCGGTACCCTCCCGTGCGCTACTCCCGTCACGGAAGACCCGACCGGCACACCGACGGACACTCCCACGGACACGCCGACCGGCACTCCGACCGACACTCCGACGGAGACGCCCACGGACGCGCCGACGGGCACGCCCGGTGAGACGCCGTCGGGCCATGGAAAGCCGGGCACACCGGGTAAGCCCGGACTGCCGGTGACCGGTGCGGACGCCGGTGGCCTGGTGGCCCTGTCCGCCGCATCGCTGGCACTGGGCGGCCTGCTCCTCGCGGTACGCCGGCGCACCGCCTGATACGCGGAGCCACCGCGTGAGCCGCGGACACACCGCGTGAGGCGCGGACACTCCGCGTGAGGCGCGGACGCACGGCGTGAGGCGCGGACGGCGCCGCTGACACGCCTGACGCCCGGTGACGGGGTCCCACGAGGATCCAGCCACCGGGCGTCAGTCCGTGCTACCAGGAAGGGGAGGGCGGTGCTACCGGGAAGGGGAGGGGGCGTCCTACCGGGACGGGGAGCGGGAGTCGGAGGGGGCGAGGGGGCGGAAGCGCCGGCGTCCCCGCACGCGGTCCGCGGCAATTCCGGCCACGGCTGCTGTCAGCGCGGTTCCGAAGGCGCCCCAGGCCATGTCGATAAGGGCTACCGAGACGGGGAATCGATCCAGCACCGCGGCGCCCGTGAGGCCCCATGCCCCGTACGCGCAGGCGCCCAGGATGGCGCCGTCCCGGATGCGCCTGCCCATGCCCCGCTCCTCGCCGGGCCGGGTGGTCAGGTGGACGGTTCCTGCCAGGTAGAGGGCGTAGAAGCCGAGCGCGGGCGCGGCGGAGAGCGTGGAGGACATGAGGTGCGGCATCTCGGACTCGTACAGCCGCCGGGCCGCCAGCCCGATCCAGGCCGCGTCCGCCGCACCGAAGGTCACGGCGCCGGCGCCGTAGGCTGCCGCCCACTCCGTGGCGCGCTCGGAATTCGAGGTCATACGGCTGCCCTCAGAGTTCGACGACGGTGGTCCCGCCCTCGTCGTCCTTCTCCTGGCCGC
Source organism: uncultured Actinomycetaceae bacterium (assembly GCA_964615555.1). Lineage (GTDB taxonomy): Bacteria > Actinomycetota > Actinomycetes > Actinomycetales > Actinomycetaceae > JAAZBW01. The sequence goes on along the minus strand of CAZTOM010000005.1, from coordinate 7,897 downwards.
GGCCGGTCACGGTCCGGATCGCCTTCACCACGGTGCCGATCACGGACTCCCCGCCCCAGTAGGCGGCGGTGTCACCGGTGACGCGCATGACCTTGTTGTCCGGGTTCTCCGGTCCGCCGTCCAGGAACAGGTCCGTTCCCTTGCTCCACAGCTTCGCCACCAAGCCGCGGTCCTCCACGATCTCCGCGGTGCCGGAGAGGGACACCCACGCCTTCATGGAGCTGAAGGCGAGGTTCACGTGCGGGTTGGCCCGCACGTCCTTCGCGATCGCGCCCGACTCCCGCACCAGGAAGAGCACCTCACCAGGCACCTCGGAGTCCTGCGTGGACAGCGGGCGGCTGGTCAGGCGGCCATCGCCCGAATCGGAGTCCACGGTGGTCACCATGGCCACGTCGAAGCCCTCGATCATCTCGTAGATCTTCTCCACCTCGGCGGGGTCCGATGTCACGTTGGCGCGGTCTGCGGGTGAGCTGTGGTGGTACTCGGTCATGATGAAGCCTCCTCGGCCTGCGGCACTCCGGCCGCGTTGGGGAATTCCAACGTAACCCGGTACCGGAGGTGGCGCGTCGGGAGAGGGGGCGCCGCCGTCGG
>CAZTOM010000005.1:3905-7206 GCA_964615555.1 uncultured Actinomycetaceae bacterium | reverse complement strand
TCGGGAGAGGGGGCGCCGCCGTCGGAGGTGGCGCATCGGGAGAGGGGGCGCCTCTCTGGGCCGCAAGGGTGTAGCCGTTGCGTGCCGGGGCACGTAGGCTTTTGGGGTTCCAAACAGCCACAGGTACGACCGGGCCCGACCCGTCGCCCCCGCTTCCCCGAGAGGGCAGACATGAGAGAGCAGCGCGCGGAGTCGCGATTCCAGATCCTGCCGAACCACCCACGTACGCGGGTGATCATCCTGGTCTCCGTCACGATCATCCTCCTGGGTCTCGCGATCCAGATGATCTACGCCGCCTTCCACGTGGTGAGCCCGGTGCTCATCCCCACGGCAGTGGCGCTCCTCCTCACCGGGCTGCTGATGCCCCTCCAGGTGCTCCTCAACCACCGCCTGCGGTTCCCGCGGCCCGTTGCGGCCGTCACCTCGCTGCTGGTGGCCATCGCTGTGGTGGCCGGGCTCCTGGCGGTCTCCGGGATGCAGCTCCTTGAGGGGTGGAGCGAACTGCAGTCCACCGCCTCCCTCTCGCTGGAGGAGCTGCCGAACTGGATCGACCAGTCCGAGCTGCCGATCTCCGGGGAGCAGGTGAACGGGTGGATCGAGACGGGACGAGTGTGGCTGGAGGAGAACCAGTCGGCCGTGACCAGCGGAGTGCTGGGCTTCGGTGCGGGATTCGCCAGCGTTGTGGTTGGCATCCTCCTGTGCCTCGTGGGCACCTTCTTCTTCCTCGCGGACGGCGACCGGATCGCCAGCTGGCTCATCATGCGCCTCCCCAACGACCTGCGCGAGCAGGCCTATGAGGCCGGACGGCGCGGGTGGGTGACCCTCGGGACCTACACCCGCACCCAGCTCGTGGTCTCCGCCGTGGACGCGATCGGGATCGGCATCGGCGCATGGATCCTCGGGGTGCCGTTCGTCATCCCGATCATCGCCCTGACCTTCGTGCTCTGCTTCATCCCCATGGTGGGCGCGATCCTGGCGGGCGCGATTGTGGTGCTGATCGCCCTCGGCTTCGAGGGCATGACCTCGGCGATCATCATGCTCATCATCGTGGTGGCGGTCCAGCAGATCGAGAGTAACCTCCTCGCCCCGCTGCTGCTCGGCCGTGCGGTGAACGTGCACCCGATCGGCGTGCTGATCGGCGTGGCGCTCGGCACCTACCTCTTGGGCCTCGTGGGCGCCCTGTTCGCCGTCCCGCTGATGTCCATGATCAACTCGATGTCCCTCTACCTCTCCGATCGGGATCCCTTCCCCGGCCTCGACGCCGGCGGCCGCGCCCTCGTGGACCCACCCCGCAAGCTCATGGGGGAGGCGGAACCGGCCCCGATCCCGCGGCGCATCGGACAGGCCACGCCCCGCTGGGTCCAGATGGACGCCCGCCGGCGCGCCAAGATCAACGAGGAGGGCCTGCACTTCCCCAACCCCGGCGCGCCGGTGGACGAGTCTCCGGCGGACCCGCCGGATGCCACCGACGTGGTGGTGGAGAGCGCCGACTAACTAGCCGGCGCTGCGGGCGCCGTCGATCACCACGATCTGGCCGGACATGTGGGAGGCCTCGTCGCTGGCAAGGAATGCCGAGACGTTGGCGACCTCCATGGCGTCCGGTAGGCGTCCCTGCGGGATCTGGCCCTTGAGGAACTCCACGAGCCCCTCGTCCAGCTTGGCGATCCACGGGGTGGCCACGATGCCGGGTGCCACCGCGTTCACGCGGATGTTCTTCTGCGCATACTCGAGCGCCGCGGTCTTGGTCATCATCACCACGCCGCCCTTGGACATGATGTAGGCCGAGGCGCCGGGCGTGGCAAGCAGCCCACCGATGGAGGCCGTGTTCACCACGGCGCCGCCGCCGGACTCCAGCATGAGGCGCAGCCCCGAGCGCTGCACCATGAACGCACCGCGCAGGTTGACGCTCATCACCGTGTCCCAGGAGTCCATCGGGTAGTCGGCGGAATCGGCCGCCACACCGTTGATCCCGGCGTTGTTGGCCAGCACGTCGAGCCCGCCGAACGTCTCGCGGACGTACTCCTCGAGCTTGAGGACCTCCTCCTCACTGGCCACGTCCACGATGTAGGGGAGCGCCGCGTCCCCGAGCTTCTCCGCCATCTCGTTCGCGGAGTCGTTCACGTCCGCCACGATCACGCGGGCACCCTCCGCCACGTACTTCTCCGCCGTGGCCTGCCCGATCCCCGATCCGGCTCCGGTCACCAGCGCGCGCTTGCCCTCCAGACGTCCCGTCATCTGCCTGCTCCTTCCACTCCGTGTACTACTGGCAGCTCCACCCTGTCAGGGCGCGTGCGCCCTGTCCGGGAGACGGGGGACGATTGTGGACCCCGGTGACGGTGCGGGCCCGGGGGAGGGGCGTCGTCGGGTAGTTTGGGACGCGTGAGCAACCCCAAAGTGACACTGGTGACGAGCAGCGACCTGCCCAACCTCTCCGGCGATTTCGAGGGCCTCGTGGACAAGCTCCGCGAACGTGGCGTGGACCCCCACATCGCCGTGTGGGACGACCCGGAGGTGGACTGGCAGGACGCGGGCCTCGCGATCGTGCTGACGGTCTCGGACTTCGCCGACCGCGCCGAGGAGTTCTTCCAGTGGGCGGAGTCCGTGCCCAAGCTGCTGAACAACCCGCAGATCCTGCGCTGGAGCTCGGACAAGCACAGCCTCCAGGACCTCGAGAAGCGGGGGATGCCCACCATCAAGACGGCCTGGCTGGAGCCGGAGGCGAACCTCTCCAAGCACCAGATCCACACGCGCATGCCCGCGGGCGGCGACTTCGTGGTGAAGTCCTCCCGCTCCTCCAACCGCCACACCACGGGCCGCTACACGGCGGTGGACGCGCGCTCGCGCTCAGCCGCGATCGAGCACGCCGGCAACATCCTCGCCAAGGGCAACGCCGCGCTCGTGCAGCGCTACGTCCAGTCGATCGACCACCGCGGCGAGGTCTCGCTCATCTACTTCAACGGCCTGCTCTCCCACTCCGTGGAGAAGGAGGCCGTCCTCCAGACCGAGGCCGATCCCGGCTCCCGCCCCCGCTCGCGCGCCTTCACGCACGAGATCACGAACGAGGAACGCCACCTCGGCGAGGACGTGCGTGCCGCCCTCCACGGCCACATCCGTGAGCTCACGGGCCGCGACCACCTGCTCATCTACTGCCGCATCGACCTCGTGGAGAACGAGGGCAAGCTGGAGGTGCTGGAGGTCAACCTCATGGACGTGACCCTCTACCTCTCCGTGGTGGAGGGCGCGCTCGACCGCTTCGCCGACGCCATCCAGGTGCGCGCCCACTTCTGATCCCCGACGGCGG
>CAZTOM010000005.1:0-3805 GCA_964615555.1 uncultured Actinomycetaceae bacterium | reverse complement strand
CCGGGTGACCGAGGTAACGCGGGCGCGGCTAGGGGAGTGCAGCGGGAGCGGGTAGGATTGGTTTCCGTTGCGCGCTCTCGCGCGTGGCATGGTGACCGTAGTTCAGTTGGTAGAGCACCTGGTTGTGGTCCAGGATGTCGCGGGTTCGAGTCCCGTCGGTCACCCCAGGAGAACCGGCGTCCCATGGGGGCGCCGGTTTTGCGTTGCCGTGCGAGAACTCCCCGCCCGCGGTGCCGCGCTCCGCGCGGTCAGGGGAACGGAGGCGCAGCGCCTGGCTGGTGGTAGACCTCGGCCACGTAGCCGGCCAGCGGCGTGACGGTGAGGCGCACGTGGGCACCCCGGCTCAACTGCCGCCGGATGCTCGGCTTCCGGACCGTCCACTGCTGGAGACCATCTGGGGTGTGGAGTACCACCTCGAGCCGCTCCCTCCGACGGTCAATGCCGTTGGGTCCGCGTTCGAAGATGTAGCGCTGGGCGATCCGCGGAAGGAAGTCGAGGAACTTGCGCTTCTCGAGGCTGGCAACGGTCCCGGAGACCGTGCGGCGCGGGGCGAGGTCGAGGAGCCCGACGACGGCGCGCGCCGCCCCCAGCAGCGCCGTCACAGCCGCAGCGATCGCCATGAAGATGGCGAGGTTGCGGAGCATGCCCTCCTCTGCGGCAGCGGCGGACGCCTCCACAGCTCCGGTGAGGCGGATGGAGAGGACCAGTATGGCGATGCTGACGGCACACTGGATGCCGCCGCGCAGCAGCAGTGACCACGGCGCCTGCCCCGACCACGGGCGTAGTGAGATACCCAGCGTGCGGGACCACGACCCCGCCTTCTCCCGGACCCCGGTGGCACCCTGACTCCACACGGCTTCGTTCATCGTGCAACTCCCCTCACTCCGGGCCGGATCTCGTGCACACGCGCGACTGCGGTGCGCGCGATACGCGGCAGATGCGCACCAACGGTAGGCGGCGCGGTGAGAGTTTCCTTAAAGTCCGCTCTCAGCACCCTTTCAGGTGGGTCCCTATGCTCCGAGGCATGACCTCCCCACCTCGAATCGTCCCCCGCAGGCGCCCGCGCGGCGCGCGCGGTCCCGGTGCCCGCACACTCGCCCCGGCGTGCGGTGCCCTCGTGCTCGCCGGCTGTGCGGGGGCCGAGGCGCCCGCACCCGCCCAGGATCCTCCCGCCGCGGCGGTGGCTGCGCCCACAGGCGCACCCCCGCCCGATCCCACGCCCGCCGCCCCGGTGGTGGAGACGCATCCGGGGGCCACCGATCCCGCGGCGGAGCCTGCCGAGCTTGGCGGCGACTACGCCTTCGGCCTGGACAGGGACGCGATAGCGGACACGGTCGCGGAGACGTTCGCATCGTCCGGCGGTTCGGCCCAGTGGGAGGGAGATGCCCTCGTGCTGAGCATAGAGGGCCATGCGGATGACTCCCTGACCGTCCACCGCACCTGCCGGGTGCTGGCGGAGTTGGTGGCCGAGGGGGATCAGGTGGTCATCGCGTTCCCGGACGGCCGGGTGGGGTGTGCCGAGGTACTCGAGGGATAGCGCGGTCACGCTGGAGCTGGAGGGGTGGGGCAGGTTCAGACCGGATCTGGCGGGACTCCGAGGGATTCCATCCGCGCGAGGTAGGTGGCCCGTGCCTCCTCCGCCTGCCCGTGGGCGCCCAGCCGGGTGAGGGCGCCAATCACGCCTGTGTGGGCCCGCTGGTCGTATTCGTCCAGCGCGAGGATGCGGCGGTAGGTCTCCATGCGGGCGAGGTGGTTGCCCTCGGCGGCGAACGCCTCCGCCAACGCGTGGGCCACCGCGAAGAAGGCGAGGTGGGCCTCCCGCCGGAACTCGGCTGCCCACAAGTCCTGGTCCTCGTGGAGGGGTTCTCCGCGGTAGAGCGCGAGGGCCCGCTCGAGGCGGGTGCGGCGCTCGGTGGGCGGGCCCGGCACCAGGGCGGCGGCAGCCTCCGCGAGGAAGCGTTCGACATCGATCTCGATGGCCTCGGTCCTCAGGCGCACCAGGCCGTCCCGGTGCTCCAGGTAGGTGTCCCGTGGGAGGGCCCCGGCGGGATCGAGGGCACGCCGGACGGTGGTAGCAGCCACGGAGAACCGGTTGGCCAGCCGGGCCGGTGGCTCGTCCGGCCAGAGGATGTCCATGAGGGATTCCCGTGAGACGGCGGCACCGCGCCGAGCCACGAGGATCTTCAGGAGCTGGCGGGCCTTACGGGACTGCCAGCGGGCCACGGAGCCGTCCGCTGCCACCACCGCGAAGTCACCCAGTACGGAGATCCGTGGCCGGGGCTGCACCGAATCCCCGGGTGGGTGGAGCGGGTGGTGGTGGCGGTGTGAGGGGGCGTCCAGCGTGGCGAGCACCTGGGATGCCATGCCCTCGATCCCATGGAGTTGGAGCGCGCGCCCGGTGGCGGTGGCCTCCGAGGCGAGCCGGACCGCCTCGGCCCGGTCGCTGGCCCGCAGGAGTTCGGCAAGCTCCCACTGCATCTCCGCCAACCACGCGTGCGCCTCGGCCCTCCCCGCGAGTTCGATCCCCCGCCGGTAGTGGACGAGGGCGCCGGGGACATCACCGGACGCCGCAGCCAGCAGTGCGAGGGCCCGGTCCACCGTGCCCCAGCAGGTGACACCGAGCCCGATGGTGACGAGCCGGGAGGCGAAGGGGAGGAGTGCCTCGTACAGCTCGCCCACCCGTGAGATCTCGGATAGTTCTGCCACCACCTCGGCCAGGATGCACGCGGTCGAGAGCCAGTTGCGATCCACCGGCAGCTCGGAGACGGGTGGAAGGGACGCGACTAGGGCCCGGGCTGCACTCCTGCGGCCCTGCTTCAACCAGATCCAGGCGAGCGCCGCCCCCCAGACGGGCTCGTGCGGCGCAGACTGGCGCGCCTGGAGGAAGACTGGCTCTAGTTCCACCACGCGGCCCTGCATCCAGCGGATGATGCCGATCTGGCCCACGAACACGGACTGGGCATCGGGGTCCCCGGCGCCCACGGCAATGCGGTAGGCGGTGTTCGCGAGCTCTTCCGCCGCCTTGGCATCGCCGCTGAGCGTGGCCCGCAGGCAGCGGAACCACGCCACGTGGCGTCCACCCTCGAGTTGGGGGAACTGGCCGATCAGGGGGCCCACGGGGCTCAGTGCCCGATCCAGTTCCGCCACCTCTCCGAGCTCCGCGAGTGCTGCGAGATGCAGGAAGAACGCGGTGGAGACAAACTCCGTGGTCCCCGTTCTGCGCGCGATCTCCAGGACCTCCCGGGTGGCCTCGCGGCGCTCCTGCGTGGACCCGCAGGAGAGGTCCGCAACGCTGCCGGCGATCAGGGACCAGCCACGGGAGAGATCGTCCCCTGCCAGTTCCGCTGCGTGGGCCGCATCGGCGGCGGCGGCGCGGGCGGCGGCAGGATCCACGAAGACGTTTGCGGCTGCGAGGATTGCGGAGAGGCGGGCTCGCTCAGGATGGTGACGGGGGCCCAGTTGCGTGAGGAGGGCCTCGGCCCGGCTGCGCTGCTCGAAGACTCCCGTCCCCGCGAAGTTCAGGGCGAAACCCAGCTGTGGGGGCACACGCCGACCCTAGCGCACCCCTCATGCCGGTGACAGGACACCGCAGCACTCGGGAGGCGCGCGCGGCCGCTGTGGGGCGTGTGCGCGCCCGGCCCTCAGGAGGCGGGAGCGACGCAGGCATGTTTGGGTTGGTGGTGAGAACAGTGACGAATGGGAAGGGACGACATGACGAAGCTTGCCGTCATCTACTACTCCGCTACCGGCCACGGAACGAAGATGGCCCAGAAGATCGAGGAGTTCGCCCAGGCGGCGGGCGCAG
>CAZTOM010000004.1:22202-25151 GCA_964615555.1 uncultured Actinomycetaceae bacterium | reverse complement strand
GGCGTGACGCTCCGGCCACTCGAAGTCGCCGACGCCGGCGCCCTCCTCGACGACGGCCTCGACGCGGAGTTCTGGCGCGGCATGACCACGCCCATGCCCCGCACGGTCGCGGACCTCGAGGCAAACTTCGGGGCTGCCCTTGCCACCCCCGGACGCGAGTCCTTCGCGGTGGTGGACGCGGACGGCGCCGTCGTCGGCACCACCTCCTTCTACGACGTCCTCCCCACCCGCCTCGAGATCGGCCACACCTTCTACCTGCGCCGCGTGTGGGGCACGCACGTGAACCCGGCCGCGAAGCTGCTCCTGCTCACCGAGGCCTTCGAGACGCGCGGCGTGACCCGCGTGGCCCTCCGGTGCGACGTCCGCAACGCCCGTTCGCGCGCCGCGATCGAGAAGCTCGGGGGCGTCTACGAGGGCACGCTCCGCAAGCACCGCGCGGCGTCCGACGGCGTCGTCTCGGACACGGCGTACTACTCGATCGTCGACGACGAGTGGCCCGCCGTCCGCGCCGGCCTCCTCGCGCGCCTTACCGGCTGACGGGCGGGCCCACCCCACCGCTCGCCGTCTGCCCGCCTGCTGGCAGGATGGACGGCATGACCGCGCTCCACCAGCTCTCCACCCTCGACCTCGCCGCCGCGATCCGGCGCCGCGAGGTCTCCGCCGTCGAGGTGACGGAGGCGACGCTGGAGCGCGCCACCACCGCCGGCGCCGCCGTCGGGGCGTTCGCGCACGTCACGCCCGAGTTCGCCCTCGCGCAGGCCGAGCACGCCGACGCCGCCCTTTCCGCCGCCCGCACCGACGACGAGCGCGCCGCACTCCCGCCCTTCCTCGGCGTCCCCGTGCCCATCAAGGACCTCAACCAGATGGCGGGCGTGCCGTTCGAGGCGGGCTCCGCCGTGCTGCGCGGCAACGTGGCCGCCGTCGACGACGGCGTGGTCACGCTCCTTCCGGATGTGAACTGAAGGCTCAGGGTTCGCAGGGTTTCGAGCCCCGGCGGGTAGACCTCCCAGCCGGTGGCCGTGCCCTCGTGGTTCTCCACGAGGATCGCTCCGGCCGAATCGTCACGACACCCACTCACCTCCATGAGGTGGCCCAGCTGTGCGCAGGTCCCCACGAAGGGATGGACGAAGCAGACCTCCGGACTGTCAGGCCCCGTCTCCTCACATCCCGCAGGGGCCGCGTTGTACCGCGGAATCGCGGCGTGGACTCCGGGAACGGCTTCGATCGCACGCTCCACATCCGGATCGCGAGCCAGCTCCCCCTCGGTCTGGTTCATCCAGAGGAGCTGTGGTCCGGTGGTGAGGGCCTGGAGGTTCGAACGGTACTGCGCGGTGGACTCGAACCCTGCCACCACACCGAGCGCGATCACGAGCAGGTAGACCGCCACGCCGATCCCCGCCACCAACCTCCCCGTTCCACCCGGTTCCACCTGGAGTGCACGCCCCGCCAGCACTGCCGCCGGCCGTCCCGACCCCACGAACAGGCGGGCCGCCCACGCCGCAATCAGCGGGGTCACCAGCGCCACACCGACCGCGCCCGCCATCAGGCCACCGAGGAGCAGGCCCACCACGAGGTCCTGGTTCCATGCCCGCAGCTGATCCTGCGGGGCACGGAGAACCAGGAGGCAGGTGAATGCCACCCCAAGGGCGAGCAGTCGCAGCGCGTGCGGTTCCTTTCGGGCCGCCTCGGAGCGCTGGGAGAGGGGGCTCCGCGCCACCCGGCTGAGCGAGGACATTGCCAGCCCCGCGGCAAGGAGGGTGACGAGCGCGACCGTGAGCGCCGTCGTCGCCGGAGAGGCCTCGAACGGTTGGAGGAACCAGCCTGGGCCGGCGGCAACGGCGCGGTCGATGACGGGGGCGAGCCCCACGAAAAGGGCGGCGCCAATGAGCGCACCCGCGAGCGTGAGGGAACCGTTCTCGAGTCCCGCCAGCAGCGCGGTCCGGCGCCGGCTGAGGCCGAGCATGCGCAGCGAGGCGAGGCGGCGGTCGCGGATGGCTGCGGAGGTGCGGCTCACGGTCATGAGGAGGATCACGGCCGGGACCAGGATGAAGGAGAGGAGCATGGTGATGCCGGCGCGCTCGGTGGTCTCGGCATAGCTGCCGGGCTCGAAGATCGCGTCCGGGATGGCGAGCGCGGCGAGGACGAGGAAGGTCACGATTCCGGCGCCCACCATGATCACCACCGTGCGGCGGGCACCGCCGGCGCGGGCGAGGCGGAAGGCGAGTTCGGCGAGGCCGCTCATACTGCGGCGCCATCGGCGAGGGCGCCGTCCCGCAGGAGGACCTCGCGGCTGGCCCAGGAGGCCACCTTCAGATCGTGGGTGACCAGCAGGACGGCAGTCTGGGTGGACTGGGCGGCGGCCACGAGCGCCTCGAGCACGCGTTCCCCGGAGATGGTGTCCAGGGAGCCGGTGGGTTCGTCCGCGAGGACCACCTTCGGCTCGTGGACCATGGCACGGGCGACGGCGGCGCGCTGGGCCTCACCGCCAGAGACCTCCGAGAGGCGGTGGTGGGCCACGTGCTCCACCCCGAACGTGGCCAACTGCCCGAGCGCGAGGCGGCGGGCGGTGGCGCGCGGGACGCCCGTGAGGCGGAGGGGGAGCTCCACGTTCTCCACCACGGTGAGCTCGGGCACCATGTCCCCGAACTGGAACACGAAGCCGAACTCGCGCAGGCGCAGCTCGGAGCGGCGGGCATCAGGGAGGGAGTCGATCCGGGTTCCGTCCAGCTCCACCGTTCCGGAGTCCGGCCTCAGGAGCCCCGCGAGCACGTGGAGGAGCGTGGACTTGCCCGAACCGGAGGGTCCCATCACGGCCACCACCTCCCCGGGCTCGATGGAGACGCTCACCCCGCGCAGCACCTGGGTGGAGCCGAAGGCGAGGCGGAGGTCATGGCCGGAGAGGATCGGGCTCATCGCGTGGGCTCCCGGCGCTCCTCGAGGCGGGCCCGG
>CAZTOM010000004.1:15156-22102 GCA_964615555.1 uncultured Actinomycetaceae bacterium | reverse complement strand
GAGCCGTGCGCCCGCCAGTTCGATCCACCTGAGGTCCGCCTCGAGGTGGGCCATCTCGTAGTCTCCGGCGATCCGGTTCAGGGCATCCCCGCCGTGGCGTGCGGCCGTGATCTCGCGCATCCTCTGCAGGTACAGGGTGCGGTGCTGGGTCAGGATCGCCTCCGGATCCCGCCCGCTCACGAGCGCGAGCACCACCTTGGTGAACAGTTCCGCCGGCCGGGAGTTGGTGGGGGCGGGGGTGGCGAGCCAGTCCTCGAGTTCGGCCACTCCGCTCGCGGTGATCGCGTAGACGCGGCGGTCCGGGCCGGCGCCCCGCTCGATCTCCACACCCTCCGCCAGGCCGTCCCGCTCGAGGCGGGCGAGGGTGGCGTAGACCTGCCCGTACTTCAGCTCGCGGTCGGTTCCGAGGAGGTCGTCGTAGCGCTGCTTGAGGGCGAAGCCGTGGGAGTGGTCCGCATCGAGGAAGGCGAGGATGGCCATGGGGACGCTCATGCCGGCGACTATACACTGGGTGTATACGCGCTGTGAATAGTGTAACGGGGGCGGGATTGACTCCACGTTCCGCCCGCAGTCTGGGAGACTCGGACCGAAGGAGGCGGTTGCATGATTCGAGGGCGGTGGGGCGAGCCCCTGGTGGATCCGGCGAACCAGTACTCGCCCACGTACAACTACGGGGTGCTCAAGCCCAGCACGCTCCAGAGCTCCCTGCCCACCTCCCCGCGGAAGGACACCACGGGTTCCGGGTGGCGCCGGGCGCTCCAGGGCATGGGACTCTCCTCCCCCTCCTCCGGCCGCGACGCATTCCGCGCCTCCGTGGAGGCCGCATCGGCCGGGCACCGCAACCCCTACTCGAACCCCGGCGAGGCCGGAGCACAGCCCGGCATGCTCCCGGGGCGCGGCCGCCCGCAGGATCCCTACGCGAACCCGGGTGCCACCACCTACGGCGGTACTACCGCCCGCTCCGGGTCCGGTGGCCGCCCCACGCCCGGAACAGGACGCGGCGCCATGGATGCCTACGCGGCACGCGCCGCGCAGCGCCAGAGCGCCCGCGGCGTCCAGGGCTCCCGCCCGGCCAGCAACCCGCAGTCCCTGCGCGAGTGGGCCGAGTTGGCACGTGAGGAGTTCACCAAGCTCGCCGACGACTACCGCCGGTGACCCCCCACCGCCGCGTGCCGCCGTGGCTGGCCTGCGTGCCGGAAATCGTCTCTGTCAGCCTGCCCGCATAGGCTCGCAAGCATGGACCTGAGGGACGTACAGGAGCTCGCGGCCGCGGAGATGCGCCGCGCCGGGCTCGAGGGAACGTGGGTGTACCGCTGGGACCACGCACGGCGCCGCGCGGGAACGTGCAGGTACGCCACGAACACGATCACGCTCTCGAAGCCGCTGATGGCCCTCTATGAGCGCGCCGAGGTGCTGGAGGTGATCCGGCACGAACTCGCCCACGCGATCGTGGGCCCCGGGCACGGACACGATGCGGTGTGGCGCGCCATGGCCCGCTCCCTCGGCGCAAAGGGCACCACCCGCCTGTCCGATTCGCTGCCCAAGCCACCGCCAAACTGGGTGGGCACGTGCCCCAACGGCCACACGTTCGAGCGCTACCGCAGGCCGAGTACCACCAACTCGTGCTCGCGCTGCAACCGCAGGTTCGATCCGCGCTACGTGATCGCCTGGCAGCGCGCGGCCTGACTAGCCGCGCCGGGGATCCTCCCCATCGATCCCGGGGGCATCCTGAAACGCCCCAACAAACCTCGCGGGACGACCGAAATGCGGGTTGGTCTCCCACCTGCGTCCCCGGAGGTTGTAGCCACGCTCAGCCTCGTCCACCAGTTCGCGGACACGATCGTCAGTGACACCGCCAACGCTCTCCACAATCTCGACATCCTTCATCGCAGCCCACCTCCCTGTTGATATCGCTTTCGGAGCTTCATCGCGTGAATTACTGTCTCCACCCCATCATCCCCTGTGACGGTGATGATCTCCAGAGCTCTCCCCGCGGCATAGCCCCTCCCGCCGCGCCGGGGTAGGTGAATCCTCAAGCACCGCACTACCCTTGCTCCAACACCAGCAGCACGGCCCCAGGCGAGGAACCGCACCAGCAACCAAACCCCAGCAACCCAGCACCAGCAACACGAACAACCAGCAACCCAGCACCAGCTACCCCCGGGAGGTGAGATGACGGCAGCAACCACGCCCGCCGCCACACCGCCCCCTCCCCGGGACGCCCCATCCGAGGACGCGTCACCCACCCCACCCCCACGCAACGCACGCGGCACAACGCCGGCCGGCACCCGCCGTCGGGAAGCGGAACACCTCCGCCCGGGCCAGCGCGCCCGCCGGCGCCAGGAGACGGCCACCGCCTACACCTTCCTGATCCCGAGCTTCGTGGGCGTGGGCGTGTTCCTGATCGTGCCGGTGTTCCTGGTGGCGGCGCTCAGCCTCATGGACTGGGACCTGATCACCAGCCCGGAGTTCGTGGGCACGGAGAACTGGGAGAACATCCTCCAGGACCGCAAGTTCTGGAACTCGCTCCTGGTCACCGGCAAGTTCGTGCTGATGGCGATCCCGGCCTCGGTGGTCTGCGGGCTGCTGCTCGCGGTGGCGCTGAACCGCAACCTGCCCGGGCGCGGCTTCTTCCGCGTGCTGTACGTGCTGCCGTGGGTGTGCGCGCCGCTCGCGCTCGGTGTGGTGTGGCGCTGGCTGTTCTCCCCCTCGAACGGGCTGGTCAACGCGCTGCTGGGCCAACGGGTGGAGTGGATGAGCGACGTCAACCTCGCCCTGCCGGCCGTGGCGTTCGTGTACGTGTGGTCGAAGGTGGGCTACATCTCCCTGTTCTTCCTGGCCGGCCTGCAGTCCATCCCGTCGAGCGTCTACGAGGCCGCGAAGCTGGACGGCGCCGGCCCGTGGACGACCCTCACCCAGATGACCCTGCCGCTGCTGCGGCCCACCACGTTCTTCATCATGGTCACGGAGGTGGTGGCCTCCTTCCAGGTCTTCGACCTCGTCTACGGCCTCACCGGCTCCGCCCGCGGCTACCCCGGCGGCTCCACGGACGTGATCGCCTCGCGCATCTACCAGGAGGCGTTCGTCTCCCTCGACCTCGGCGAGGCCTCCGTCATGGCCCTCATCCTGTTCGCGTTCCTCGTGATCATCACCATCGCCCAGCAGCGCTACTTCGCGCCCCGGATGACCTACGACATGTCATGAGCACCCAGCCCGCCGCGCCCCATCCGGCCTCGCCCGCCGCGCCTCCCGCCCCCCGTCCGGCCCCGTCCGCCCGGTCCGCCGCCCGGTCCGGTTCGCGTCCCCATTCCCGACGACGACCGCTCACCCTCTCGCGCGCGGCCTCCTACGCGTTCATCTACCTCTTCCTGCTTGCGGGCGCAGCGGTGATGATCCTCCCGTTCATCTTCTCGGTGATCACCTCACTCAAGACCCCGCGCCAGTTCGCGGTCACCCCGCCGCTGACCATGCCGGACCCGGTGACCACGGAGAACTACTCGGCCCTCATGCAGGCGCCCTACCACTTCTATGTGCCGATTGCGGTGACCGCGCAGGTGGTGGTGGTGATGGTGATCGGCCAGCTCTTCAGCTCGGTGCTGGCCGCCTACGCGTTCGCCACGCTCGAGTTCCCGGGCCGGGACACGCTGTTCTGGATCTATCTGAGCACCATGATGGTCCCCGCGGTGGTCACGATCATCCCCCTGTACGTGATGATCACCTCCGTGGGCTGGAAGAACACCTTCCTGGGCCTCGCCCTGCCCCTGATGTTCGGCTCTCCGTACGCGATCTTCCTGCTGCGGCAGAACTTCCGCTCCGTGCCGAGCGAGATCCTGGACGCCGCCAAGATCGACGGCGCCTCCTACCTGCGCCGCCTCTGGTCCGTGATCCTGCCGTCCAACCGTCCGATCCTCGTGACCCTGGTGCTGATCACCGTGGTCTCGCACTGGAACAACTTCATGTGGCCCTCCGTGATCGCCCCCGCCCCCGAGTGGCGGGTCATCACCGTGGCCACCGCCGCCCTCCAGTCCCAGTACGACGGCCGCTGGACCCTCGTCATGGCCGCCACCACGATCGCGCTCGCGCCGCTCATCATCCTGTTCGTGGCGTTCCAGAACCAGATCACCCGCTCCCTCGGCGTCACAGGCGTGCGGTAGCTGGGTGGGGCCCGCCGCCCCGCGGCTGTCCCGCGATACGGAATCGTGACCCGCGCGGACTCGCCCCATACGCCCCGGCGACGGACAATGGTGGACAATTGAGATTTCAAGGACGCCGGACCGATCCTGCGGAAGGACCGCAGAGCCGGTTCGTTGCGAATCTGCCGGGCAGGGGCCCGGAGAGTAAGGAGTAGGCATGCGAACATCACGCGGAATGGCTGCGCTCGGAGCAGTGGGGGTCCTCGCGCTCGGACTGGCGGCGTGCTCGCCGGGCACCGGGGGCAACGGCGGGACCACGGCCCCTGCTGGCGGGGACACCGCGGCGCCCACCACGGCCGAGCCCACCGGGGAGACCGAGCCCACGGGCGAGACCACCCCGGACACCGAGCCCACCGGAGAGGACACCCAGCCCACGGGTAGCACCACCGTCACGTTCCGCCTCTGGGACGATGTGGCCGCCCCGGCCTACGAGGAGTCCTTCGATGCGTTCACCGCGCAGAACCCGGACATCAACGTGGAGGTGGAGCTGGTCTCGTGGGGCGACTACTGGACGCGCCTGCCGCTGGACCTGCAGTCCGGTGACATGGCGGACATCTTCTGGACGAACTCCTCGAACTTCGCGCGCTTCGCGGACGCCGGCAACCTGATCAACATCACCGAGGCGCTCGGCGATGACCACGACGAGTGGACCCAGTCCGTGGTGGACCTCTACACGCGTGACGGCTCCCTGTGGGGCGTGCCCCAGCTCTGGGACTCGATCGCCCTGTTCTACAACAAGGACCTCACCGACGCCGCAGGCGTGGACCCCACCAACCTGAAGTTCCTGCCCGCCACCGAGCGCGGCCCGGACGCGGACACCCTGATCGATGCGGCCCAGGCCCTCACCCTGGACGCCGAGGGCCGCACACCTGCGGACGAGGGCTTCGACCCGAACACCCGCGAGCAGTACGGCTTCAACGCCCAGCTGGACCTGCAGGCCATCTACCTGGACTTCCTCGCCCAGACGGGCGCCACGTTCCAGGACGAGGACAACAACTTCGCCTTCAACTCCCCTGAGGGGGTCATGGCGTTCCAGTACATCTACGATCTGATCAACACCTGGCACGTGGCCCCGTCCGCTGCGGAGACCAACACGAACGGCGACTTCTCCCGCGAGCTGTTCCTCCAAGGCAAGATGGGCCTCTTCCAGTCCGGCCCGTACTCCCTGAAGATGATCGCGGACAACGCGGACTTCGAGTGGGGCATCGCCCCCATGGTGGAGGGCCCCGAGGGCCGCATCTCCGTGGTGCACGGCGTGGCCGCGGTGGGGAACGCGAACTCGGAGAACATGGACGCCACGCTGCGCGTGCTCGAGTGGCTCGGCTCCGCCGAGGGCCAGAACGCGATCGCTACGCAGGGAGTCTCCTTCCCGGGCGCCGTGGAGGCCCAGCAGGGCTTCGTGGACTACTGGGCCGCGGAGGGCGTTGACGTGCAGCCGTTCATCGACGCCGCCGAGGGCACCACCCAGATGGCCCCGGTGGGCCCGGAGGTGAACGCCGGCCTGAACGAGTACACCCCGTACCTGCAGGACATGCTGCTTGGCAACATCTCCGTGGAGGACGCGGTGAACCAGGCCGTTGAGGAGGGCAACGCCGCGATGAACTAGCAGCAACTCCGCCCGTAGATCCGGGCGGATCGCTCCACAGCGGGGGCGGCTGGCAGTGTGCCGGCCGCCCCCGCTCGTAGACTGCTCACCATGGAGGAGGAGGCGCTCGTGCGCGCGGCAGGCCCGCAGCCCCACGCGCCCGCGCCAACCCCTCGCCCGTCGGGTGCGGGCGCCGTCGTCGTCCCGCCGGTACGTGACCCCGACGCACGCCTCATGAGCGCCGTCACCCCGGACACGGCCGTGCGGCTGGTGGACGTGGAGGAACGCCACATCCGCCGACCGGCAGACATCGTCTCCGCGATCATCAACCTCCTGGTCCTCCTCGCAGTGCTCCTGCTGGCGGCACTCGGCCCAGAGACCGCGGCCGGCGTGGCGGAGGACGTCCAGGAGGCCGTCAACCGCACCGCACGCCAGATCCTGCTCCTCCCAGTGGCGCTCCTCGAGGGCCTCGTGGCCTTCCTGATCCCCGTCACGCTCCTCCTGTCCCTCACGCTCCAGCGGCGTTGGCGGGTGATCATCCAGGCGGTGATCGCCGCGGGCGTGGCCTACGCCCTCGCGTTCCTGGCCATGAACGGCGTGGCACTCCTGGAATCCGCCAACCCGCTCACCGTGGCGCTCGGGCGCAACGCCGCCGGGACCACCGTGGCCGCGATGGCCCCCTTCATGGCCGCACTCGCCGGCGCGCTTGCGGCCGTGGGCCGGGTCTCCACGCAGATCGTCCGCTTCTCCTGGGCGGCCATCGTGGTGGTGGTGGTGCTCGCCGTCATCCAGGGCGACCAGTCCCTCGCCGGCGCCATCATCTCCCTCCTCCTCGGCCGCGTGGTGGGCTACGTGGTGCGCTACATCATGGGCGTGCGCTCCACGCGCGCGGCCGGCCTCTCCCTCATTCGCGGCCTGCGACGCGCCGGCCTCCGCCCCGAGCTCGTGGTCCGCCTCGACGCCGAACTCGTCCCCGTCCGCTCCTGGGTGGTCTCCTCCGCCTCGCCCGTGGGCCACACCCTCCCCTCCGCGCCCGTCACCACGCCCCTCGCCCCCTCCTCTCCCCCCTCCCCGCCCTCCCCCCTCTCCCCCGACGACGACGCCCCCACCTCCCGCTTCCACCCGTCCGCCGCGGGTGGGGCTGGCCTGGCCGGTGTGGGCGCCACCG
>CAZTOM010000004.1:10862-15056 GCA_964615555.1 uncultured Actinomycetaceae bacterium | reverse complement strand
GGCGCCACCGCTGATGGTGCGGCCGATTCCGCCGCGGTCGGTGCCAGCCCGGCCAACTCCGCCGGGCCGGTGCCAGCTGCCAACTCCGCCGGGCCGGTACCAACGGGGGTGGTGCCCGCCGGGGGGAGCTACGCCGTCGACGGGTATGAGTACCCACCGGAGCAGACCACGAAGGCGCGGCCCACCACGCTGGACGAATTGATGAGCGTGCTCGGGGGGAGCGCGGAGGTGATGGTCCCGAACCCGCTGCCGCTGCCGGGGGAGGTCCAGGCGCTGGTGACGGAGCGCTCGCGGCCGAACCCGTTCGGGCAGTACCGGCGCTACGCCGTGATCCAGGGCGGGGAGCGCGTGGACGTGGACGTGCTGGACGGGGACCGCCAGCTCGTGGGATTCCTTGCGAACATCTGGGATTCGATCCGGCTGCGCGGCATCGACCGGCCCGTGAAGCCCACCCTGCGCGAGGGCGCGCAGCACGGGGCGCTGCTGGCGTTCGCGGCGCGGGAGGCCGGGGTGCGGGCGCCCACGGTGCGGGGGCTCGCGCGCTCGCAGGACTCGATCCTGCTGGTCTACAACCACGTCCCGGGCTCGCGCACGTTCGCGGAGCTCGAGGAGACGGAGATCTCCGAGGAGGACCTCACCGAGTTCTGGCACCAGCTCCACCTGGCGCACGCCTCCGGGATCGCCCACCGCGCCCTCACCTCCTCCCACGTGGTGAAGGACGACGACGGGAAGCTGTGGATCACCGGCTGGGAGAACGGCGAGGTGGCCTCCTCCGAGCTCTCCCGTCGCATGGACCTGGCCCAGGGGCTCACCATGCTCGCCACGAAGGTGGGCAAGGAGCGGGCGCTCGCCTCCGCCACGGCGGCCCTCAGCGAGGGCGAGCTGACCTCGCTGGCGCCGCTCCTGCAGGGCATCGTCATGCCCCACCAGACCCGCAGCGAGATCCCGCGCCGCTTCCTCCAGGACCTGCGCTCCGAGGTGCTACGCCGGGTGCCCGCCGCAGCCGAGGCGCCGCCGCTCAGCCTGCAGCGGCTCTCGCTGCGCCAGCTCATCACCATCTCCGCGGTGTTCGCGGCCGCGGTCATCCTGCTCGGAACGTTCAACTGGAACGAGGTGTACGCCGCCTTCCGGGACGCCAACCCGTGGTGGCTGCTCGCCGCATTCGGGGCGAGCATGCTCACCTACGCGGGTGCGGCGATCTCGCTCGTCTCCTTCACCCCGGAGCGGCTGGGGCTGTGGCGCACCACCCTCGTCCAGGTGGCCTCCGCCCTGGTGGCGATCGTGGCCCCAGCCGGCGTGGGGCCCGCCGCGATCGAGATGCGCTACCTGGTCAAGCAGAAGGTGAAGACCCCGCTCGCCGTGGCCACCGTGACCATGGTGCAGGTCTCCAAGTTCATCACCACCGTGGGCCTCCTCATCCTCGTGACCCTGGTGGCGGGAGCAGCGGGTGGGTCCGGATCGGTGGCGATCCCCTCGCGGGCCATCATGATCGGGGTGGGCGTGATCGTGGCCCTGGTGGCCGTGGTGGTGGCGATCCCGCCGCTGCGGACCTGGTCCGCACGCCAGATCCTGCCCGTGCTGCGCCAGATCTGGCCGCGCATCCTGTGGATCTTCGGGAATCCGGGCCGGCTCGTGACCGGACTCGCAGGCAACGTGATCCAGACGGTGGCGTTCGTGGCCGCATTCGGGCTGACGCTCGCCGCCTTCGGGCACGAACTGCCCCCCGCGATCCTCGCCATCACCTACCTCGCCTCCAACTCCGCCGGATCCCTGGTCCCCTCCCCCGCCGGAATCGGCCCCGTAGAGCTGGCCCTCACCTCCGGCCTCACCATCGCGGGCATCCCCTCCCCGGTGGCCGTCTCCGCCACGATCGTCTTCCGTGTGCTCACCCTCTGGGCCCGGGTACCACTCGGATGGCCCGCACTGAGGTACCTTCAGAGGCGCGATGTCCTCTGACCTCGGCGGTGATCCCGCCGCATCCTCCGCATCCGCGCCCACTCCCGCGCCCGCTGGGGGCGGGTCCACACCCCTTTCCGCACCCAGTGGGCCCGGCGCTGACCGCGATTCCACCCCCGCGGCCCGCCGGAACCACCTGCTGCTCGCACTCGGCATCGGGCTGCTCACAGCCGCGGTCTACTCCCTGCTGGGATGGCGGCAGTGGGAGACCCTGGTGGCGCCCTCGTGGGACCTCGGAATCTTTTCCGAGCTCGCGAAGGCCTATGCGCGGCTCGAGGCCCCGATCGTGTCCATCAAGGGGCACGGGTTCAACCTCCTCGGCGACCACTTCCACCCCATCCTCATCGCCCTCGGCCCCATCTGGGCGCTGTGGCCCTCCGGGCTCGCCCTCCTGGTGACGCAGGCGGTGCTGTTCGGTGTCTCGGCCGTCCCCGTCACGCGCCTAGCCGCAGAGCGGCTCGGAATGGGCATGGGCACCGTGTTCGGGCTGGCGTACGCGCTCGGCTGGGGACTCCAGTCGGCCGCCGCCGCGCAGTTCCACGAGATCGCGTTCGCGGTCCCCCTCGTGGCGTTCGGTTTGGTGGCCTACCTGCGCGGCCACTTCCTGGCGGCCGCGATCTGGATCGGATTGCTGGTGTTCGTGAAGGAGGACCTCGGCCTCACGGTGGCCGCCTTCGGTGCGATCCTGGCGCTGCGCCCAGGCGGACCGACCCCAGCATCAGCCGCGGCCGCACCCTCCACCTCCGCTATCCCCTCCACCACGGCCGCACCCTCCGCCACCACCGCCCCCCGCCCCCACCCCCGCCCCCGCTGGGACCGCCGCACCATCGGCTGGGCACTCGTGGCGTGGGGACTGGTGTGGCTGGTGCTCTCCACGTTCGTGATCCTGCCGGCGCTCAACCCCGTGGGGCAGTACGACTACACCGACCGCCTCGGCTCCCCCCTGGACATCTTCGTGCCCCTCACCAAGTACGTGACGGTGCTGATGCTGGCGGCCACGGCCGGGTTCGTGGGGGTGCGCTCCCCGCTGATCCTCATGATGCTGCCCACGATCGCGTGGCGGTTCGTGGGGACGGTGGAGCACTACTGGGGCTGGCAGTGGCACTACTCGGCCATCCTCGTGCCGATCGCCGCCGCGGCCCTCCTGGACGCGATGCCGCGCGCACGGCTCCACCGCTGGCTCGCCGTCGGAGCCGCCGCGGCCGTGACCCTGGTGCTCGGGCCGCGCCTTCCCCTCGCGGACCTCCTGGATCCCGAGACGTGGCAGCAGAGCTGGCGCATGCCCTACGCGCAGGAGGCGATCGCCGCCGTCGAACCGGACTCGTTCGTGGAGACGGACATCACGCTCATGGCCCCGCTCTCCAGCCGAGCCCACCCGTACTGGCTCGGCAATGACAACCCCGCCCCGGACTTCGTCCTCATCGACGAGTTCAGCTACGTCTGGCGGGGCGATCCCCCCACCGACGCCAGCCAGTGGGCCGAGGACCGCTACCCCGGCACCACCTACGAGCTGCGCTACCAGGACGGCGGCTTCCAGGTGGCCGAGCGCACGGACCACTGATCCCCCACCCAATCACCCCCGCCCCAGACCACCTAGACTCGTGGGCATGCACCGCCCCGACCCACGCCCCCCGCGCGCACACGCGATCGCAGTCCCCGCGCCCGGCCCGCTCGGGAACCCCACGCACACCACCACCCGAACCACCACCCGAACCACCACCCGCACGACCACGCACACCAACCCCGCGCACCCCACCCCCACCACCGCGCTCCTCACCGCCGCCCTCGCACTGCTGCTCACCCTCCTCGCACCGGCACTGCCCGCCCGCGCCCACGACTTCCTCATCAGCTCCACCCCCGCGGACAACCAGGTCTTCGACGCCTTCCCCGCCCGCGTGGAGCTCGAGTTCACCGCGGACATCATCCCTGCCTCGCCCGCGCTCCTGATCATGGATTCCGAGCGCGCCGTCGTCTGGGAGGCCGTCCCCGAGCTCGCCGGCCGCGTCGCCTCCGCCGAGTTCCCCCACCTCGAGGACGGCGAGTACTCCCTCAACTGGTCCCTCGTCTCCTCGGACGGCCACCGCGTGGAGGGCGCGATCCCCTTCACGCTCGCTACCGGCCTCACCGCGCCCGCCTCGCCGGACCCCACCGAGGCCCCGACGACGGGGGCTGGCACCGGGTCGGGCGAGCCGACGACCTCGCCTGGCCGGGCTGGGTCTGCTGGCCACCCTCACCCCG
>CAZTOM010000004.1:7454-10852 GCA_964615555.1 uncultured Actinomycetaceae bacterium | reverse complement strand
GCCTGCCCCCTCCTCCCCCGACGACGGCGGAACCATCCCCGCCGACCCGTCCCCGGCCGCAACCGATGGACCGGTGGGTGGGCTCGGGGACCTGCCGCTCGCGACGAAGATCGCGATCGCGGTGGGGGCGCTCGGCGCTGCCGCGGTGGTGGCCATCCTGGCGTTCCGCAGGAAGGACCGCGGGCTGGGTGAGTAGGCCCAGCGCCTATCATTGACCCAGACTCCGCGGCCAGCCGCGGCCGTACGAACGAAACGAGCCTCCATGACCACGCCCGAGACGAACGGCCCCACGCCCACGGATCCGCAGGGCACCGAGCCCACCCCGGACGCCACCGCCGCGGACTCGACCATCGATGCCGCCGCCGTTGGCTCCGCGCAGGCGGACGTGGTCCCCCCGGTCGGGGCTGCACCCCACACGGCTCCCTCCCAGACCATTCCCGCCTCCACTGAGGCGGCCTCCGCGCAGGCCCCATCCCCTGAGGGCGCGCCAGCCTCGTCGGCGCCCGCGGGCCCGTCGTCGGGCCAGTCCGGTCTCCCGCTGGTGCCGATCCTCGCCTCGGTGATCGCGCTGCTGGTGGGGCTGGGGGGTGGCTACATCCTCGGCCGGGACGCCGGCATGCGGGACGCGCGCACCGTCGCAGCTGCCCAGGAGCCCACCCAGGCCCCGGCCGCGCCCACCCCGGCTGCTCCCACGCAGGCGCCCGCCCAGCCCACGCAGGCGCCCGCCCAGCCCACGGAGGCTCCCACGATCTCCGAGGAGCAGATGCAGCAGATCATCGAGGCGCGTCGCGCGGTCCCCAACCGCGATCCGGAGGACCCGATGGCCATCGGTGAGGTGGACGCACCCGTGGTGATGGTGGAGTTCGCCGACTACCGCTGCGGCTACTGCGGCCGGTTCGCCCTCGAGACCCAGCCCAACCTCATGCCGCTGGTGGAGGACGGGACCCTGCGGATCGAGTTCCGTGACTTCCCGATCTTCCAGGAGGAGTCCGTGGACGCGGCCATCGCGGCCCGGGCGGCGGCACGCCAGGGGATGTTCATCGAGTACCACAACGAGATCTACAGCTACCAGTTCGCGGAGGGCGGCCAGGACCTCTCCGAGGCCACGTGGATCATGCTCGCGGAGCGGGTGGGTATCCCGGACATCGAGCAGTTCACCGCCGACCTCGCGGACCCGCAGCTCCGCAGCGATGTGGACGCCGCCTACCAGGAGGCCCTCGAGATCGTGGGGCGCCCCTCCACCCCGCAGTTCGTGATCAACGATGAGTACGTGGGCGGCGCGGACACCACGGAGAACTTCCTCGCCGTGATCCAGTCAGAACTGGAGAAGGTCCAGGGCTAACAGCCCAGCTTCTCCGCCCAGGCGCCCGGCCTCCCCGCCCAGGCACCCGGCTTCCCCGTCCAGGCGCCCCTGCCCGCCCGTCCCTCAGGACTCGGTGGCGAACGCGTTCCAGGGGATCTCGGGCGCGCTGGCCGCGGTCTCGGCGCGCGGGGAGAGCCCGAGCACGGCCCGGAGCTGGTCGGGCGTCTGGGGCCCGAGGCTCGCATCGGAGGCCACGTAGCTGGAGGCCACGGCCACGGCCCGTGCGGCCGCTGTGACCGGGTCCTCGCGCAGCTTCAGGGTGGCGTGGAGGAACTTGGCAAATGCGATGTCTCCCGCGCCGGCCGTGTTGTAGGGCTCCACGGCGGGGGCGGGTACGTGCACGGGCTCGTCCATCTCGCGGCTGAGCACCAGGGCGCCGTGCTCGGCGAGCGTCATCGTGAGGACGCGGGCCCGGGACTTCGCCCGCAGCGCCAGCATGACCTCCCGCTCGGAGCCGCGCACCAGCTCGTTGGACATGTTGAGGTAGTCCGCCTGGAGGAACTCCTCGTCGTAGGGGTTGTCCGGGCCCTGCACGTCCTGCAGGTCCACGGCGAGCCGGCGGCCCCGCTCCAGCACGGGCCCGATGAGCGGGCGGACCATGTCCAGGTTTCCGAGCACCACCAGCTTCGCGCGGAACAGGTCGGGCGCGAGGTGCTCGGGGGAGAACACGAACTCGGCGGCGTCCGCGAGGTCCACGTTCACCTGGCGGCGCCCGGCGTGGTCGAAGAGCACCACGGAGCGCGGAGTCCGCACCAGGTCGCGGCGGCAGAGGTGGGTGGAGATGGTGAAGCGATAGGCCTCGGCATCCACCATGGCGGCGGGATAGTCCTCCCCGAGCGGGGAGGCGAGTGCCACCATGTGCCCGAGCGCGGAGAGGGTGCGCGCCACGTTGAATCCCACGCCGCCCACGGTGTGCCGGATCTGGTTGGGTACCAGGCGCGCCGCCGAGTACTCGATGGGGAAGCCCTCGACGGGTAGTGCCGTCTGCTGGTTGGCGATCCCAACCACTACGACCTTCATCTCGCGCTCCTTGACCACTCCTCGCACCGTCGCGTGGAGGCACTTCCATTGTTCGGGAAGGCGGTATCGAAAGGCCAGCGATTCCCTGTGTGACCTATCCCAAAGAACCCGGGCAGGACCTGTCACACCACGTGCCATCCGGACGCGCGCCGAGCACGCGCCCCCAGGCCTGTCACCCAGCGCGCCACCCCCACCCGGGGCCACCCACCTCAGCGGGCGGCGACGTTCCTCCGCACGGAGGCGGTGCGCAGCTCGGCCACAAGGGCCTCGGTCTCCGCCTCGGGCTCCACGCCGAGGTCCTCCAGGTGCTCGTAGCAGCGCTTCACCAGGGCCCACAGCGCCTGCTGGTCGCCGCGCAGCCACTCGGCGCGGATCGCGTTGCGCCACAGGCGCTCGTCGTCGCTCGTCACCTCGAGGCCCACGCCGGAGGCCCACCTGGCCCCGTCCGCGTCACCCTCCAGCAGCGAGCGCCGCGAGACCTCGTGCGCCACGTCCACGATCGAGGAGATCATCTCCTGCAGGTGCGGCTCCGCCCACGTGTACTTCCCGGCGCGCGCCGAGGCGAACGGCCGACCGCGCACCATCCCGAGCGCCTCGCGGAGCTGGCGGGTGGCCGTCTTCGAGGCGTCGTCGCCGAGCAGGGCCAGGAACTCGTCCCAGTCGGTCGAGACGTGGGAGAGCGAGTAGGTGCCGAAGTTCTCCGCCGTCGTGGCGATCGGCAGGTACGGCGCGCCCGTGTGGTCCACGCCGAGCCAGCGCCGGGCCCGCGAGACCGCCGAGTTGCGCGTCGCGTTCTTCGCCTCGCGGCCCGGCCACAGCGCGGCCGAGAGCTGCTCGTTCGTGGCGCCCGGCGTGAGCGAGAGGTACGCGATCAGTTCGAGCGCCTGCGAGCGGTCCTTCTCCGCCAGCTCGGTGCCGGCGGGTGCCTCGAGCTCCACGTCGCCCAGCACCTTCACGCGCGGGTGGCGCAGCTGGCGCACCTCCGCCGCGGTCTCGCCGCTCTCTCCCGACGGCG
>CAZTOM010000004.1:0-7354 GCA_964615555.1 uncultured Actinomycetaceae bacterium | reverse complement strand
CACCGGCGCGGCCGGAGCAGGCGTTGCCTGCGGCGGGGTGGCGGGGGCCAGGGGGCGCACGGTGGCCAGCTCGGCCACCGTGGGCTCCTGGGAGGTGAGGTTCGCGGCCCATGTGGGTCCGGGGACCACCTTCTGGGTGCCGGAGATGATGGAGAGGACGTCCGCGTACTCCTGCGGGTTGAGCTGCTGGACGCGCACCGCGAGGTTCGCGGGCTCCAGCATGGCGCGGGAGGGCGTGTCCTGGTCGAGCACGAGTGCCCACTCGCCCGAGGTGCCGGCCGTGATGGCGGCGATCCCCACGCGGGGAACACGGTCCAGGAGGGCCTCGAGCCGTTCGCGGAGCTCGGCGGGGATGTCCCCGCCCACGAGCACCACCTCGGGGGTCCAGGCGTCCTCGATCACGCCGGCGCCGCGGGCGGCGGGGATCGAGTCCACCCCGGCGGCGTCGAGGGCGCGCTGGACGGCGTCGGCGCGCTTCTCCAGCTCACGGATCACGCGGTCCAGCGAGGGCACGTGGCGGATGCGGCCGGTGTCCAGGATGGCGCCCAGTTCGGGGAGGGTTCCCACAAGGGTGACCTGGAGGTCGTCGGCCCACGGGGTGGTGGCGAGCTCGGCTGCGAGCGCCGCGATCGATGCGTGCGCCACCTCCGCGTCCCCGCGGATGTCCAGGGAGGAGACGTGCTCCATGTCCAGCATCACGTGGGCACCTGCCTCGTCCACGCCCACGGTCACGAGCGTGGGGAAGGGCGCGGTGGCCGCATCCGAGGGGGTGAGGGTGGCGGCGGCCTGCGAGGTCACGGACCACACCACCTGGTCCGCGCTGCCACTCCAGGGGGCGGGCAGGGTGGCCGGGGAGCCGAGGAAGATCTCGAACACGTCCGCGGCCATGCGGGCGGCGCGGATATCCGGCAGCGGGATGCCGCGCTCGTGGTGGAAGTCGGAGAGGACGCGCAGCACCCGGTCCACGGTCTGCAGGGACATGGGGTCCGCGATGGCGCGCATCTGGGACTCGAGCGCGGCCGCGGTGGAGCCGGGGGCGGGCATCACGAGGCGCATGCCGGCGGTGCGGCGGCGCTGGGTCTCGCGACGCTTGTACGCGAGCACTCCGATGATGCCGGAGGCGAGCACGGCGCCCGCACCGCCGATGGTCTGGGCGCTCAGGCCCTCCTCGGCCTCGAGGTCCGCGAGGTCCTCCGCGTCCAGGGAGACCCCGGCCACCGCGTCCGAGGAGCCCTTGGACACGCCGGCCCCGTGGCCGATCCCGTGCCCGCGGCCCACACCCGCACCGGAGGTGCCGGCGCCCGCGGCCTCGCCGCTGGCGGCGGCGGTCACGCCGGGCACGTTGACCACCCAGCCGGGATAGATGAGGTCGGGGTCCACGATCCGGCCGCCGTCGGGCTGCTCGTCGTGGCGGGTGGCCTCGTAGAGCTCGGGCCAGCGGAAGGGGTCGCCGAGGTAGCGCTCGGCGAGGTCCCACAGGGTGTCGCCCTCCACCACGTGGTGCTGGATGGTGCGGGTGCCGGCGAGCTCCGGGTCCACGGCGTCTGTGGGGAGCTCCAGCACCCAGCCGGTCTCGAGCTGGTTGGAGGCCCCGAGCGCGCTGCCGTCGGCCTGGGTCCGGCCGTAGTTGAGCTGTGCGATCTCCGGCCACCGCTCGCCGTCGCCAAGGAACTTTGCGGCCATCGCGTAGAGCGAGTCGCCGGACTGGACGGTGTAGGTCCCGGGGTGCGCGGCGGACTTGACGGCCTCCTGGCTGGAGTCCTTCGCGGCGCCGGGGCCCTGGGGGGTGAAGAGGGCCTGCGAGATGGTGGTGTCCACCGCGGTGGCCTCCCCGGCCGGGGCGGCGAAGGCCATCTGGGGGACGGCGGTAAAGACGATCGCACCGAGCAGGGTGGCAGCGAGGCGCTGCTGCACACCGAAGCCGGGGAGACGGGGTGCCTTCACACCCTTCACGGCGGCGGGGATCGCCACGGCCACGGAGACGGCGAAGGTGAGCCACGCGAACCAGCCCACGTACTTCAGCAGTCCGCCCAGGAGGACGGACCAGTTGGGGTTAGCGAGCATCGAGGCGATCTCCACCTGGCTGGGGAGGTCGCTCGGGACGGGCGAGCCGCCCACGATGGTGAGTGCGATCGGCACTCCCACGAGCAGCAGCGCCAGCACGAGCAGTGCGCCGAGTGACTTCAGGACCTTCATTACGGTGTCTCCGGGTTCATGCGGGGTTCTACCCCACAAACCTCCCCCACACCTGTGACACTTCCGATCCCGATCAGGGAGAGGAACGCCGTGTCCCGGGTCACCTGGACGCGCGAGCACACGGTGTAGCCCGTGACCTCGATCCCCGGGACGGCCTGGGCCCCGGCGGCGGCGATGGCGTTGTTGCCCTCGGAGACGGCACGGGGCACGTCGATCTCGGGGCGGGCGCCGGTGAGCTGGTGCTGGGTGAAGTCCAGCTGGTTGGCCGCGAGCACGGCCGAGTGCTGGGCGATCGAGGTGGCCTCCTCGATGGCGGCGATCTTCCGGCCGCCGTCCACCACGAGCCCCACGGCCAGGAACAGCGCGAGGGTCATCACGATGATGAACGAGGAGATGGAGCCCCGCTCGGAGTCCGTTCGCAGCGCCCGCAGGCGCGCGGTCAGGCTGGCGTGCCGAACATTCGCGCGCCCACCCACGGCGCGGCTGCTCTCCCCGAACCGTCCCACGGCCCGGCCGCCCATGGCGCGCTCACCCACGGTGCCCCCGCTCATGGCGTACTCGCCCGGTAGGTGTCGATGGCGGCGGTGCCGGAGCCGCGCAGCGTGACGGAGCCGGGCATGCCGGGCACGCCCACATCGGAGAGGTTGACCTCGCAGGAGACGTCCACGGTCACCTGACCGGGTGTTCCTGCGGGTTTCGTCAACTCGGTGGCGTCGATGATCACTGCCGGTTGGCACGCCAGCCGGTTGGCTGCCACCACCTCGGTCACCAGTGCGTTGGCGCGGGCGTTGGCCTGCTCCACGTTGCGGCTGAGCGATGCCGCGCGGGCGGCGTCACCCGCCACCTGGGAGATGGTGCCGCCCGCGATCGCCACGCGTCCGGCCGCGATGAGCAGGCCGAAGATGAGGATCACCACGGGAGTGAGGATCACGAGTTCGAGCGTGGCGGACCCCCGCTCACCGACGCGCCCGCGAGGCGAACCACTCCCCGCCAGCACCGCGGACCCCCGCTCACCGGCGCGCCCTAGGGGCGCCCAGCGGTCGCGGAGACGGGTCAGCATCCTGCGCAGGATCACGGGCCCTCCCACTCCACCCAGCGCTCCACCGGTGCGGTGGCGGAGCGGGTGATGGTGCCGAAGTCGAGCCCGGGGACCAGGCTGGGCGAACGCCCGGACACGGTGGCCGTGACCGATTCCTCGCCGCGGTTGACCTGGATGTTGGGGCCCACGAGCACACTCTCCCCGCCGGTCTGGGCGAGGAAGGAGGAGGCTGCGGCGTGGCCGTCTGCCGCCGTGGCCAGCTCCGCGCTGGCGGCGTGTACTGCCGCGGACGCGGCGCTGCGCGCCACATTGTCCGCGTGCAGGTAGAAGGCGCCCTGGATGGCACCGAAGATCATGAGGATGACGACGGGGAACACCACCACCGTCTCGAGGGTCACCGACCCGCGTTCACTCCCCTGACGCTGGTGTGCTCGCCCGCGCTTCGGAGTCAGAGACGTCATGGAGAGCGGCTGGGGGCTCAGGCGCCCGCGTCACCGATCTCGCCGGCCTTGTTGCCGATCACGTTGGTGATGATGCCCACGGCCGCCGCGGCGGCGATCAGGAGAGCGAGGGTGATGACCACCTGCTCCACGGAGACGGAGCCCCGCTCGCGGTCCTCGCGGTAGACGGTGGTGATCCGCTGCTTCAGCGCGGAGGAGAAGACGTGGAAAGTAGCAACCAGGTTCAGCATGTTGTTGTCCCCCTCGAAGGTGTTGGAACTCTTCCGGATTTCAGTGTCTAGGGCGGTCACAAAAAGCGCAAGGAATGCGCGATAACTCACATGGCTCGTTCACCGTGCGGACATCAACTCCCCAACAGTGTGATGGCGGCGGGGTATCCCACCACCACCAGCACGAGGACCGATGTGAGTGTCATGGGGATTGTCATCCGCTCGGACTCGCGGTTTGCCTGGGCGTGCTCCCGGGCGAGCTGGGCGGAGCGCAGCGCCTTGGCGCGGCCGCGGAGCGTCTCGTAGATCTGGGCGCCACCCTCGCCGGACAGTCGCATGATGTCGCCGATGTCTCCCAGTTCGGGGATGTCGAGTTCGTCCTCCAGGTCCTCGATCGCATCCCAGGGCCGCAGCCCGGACCAGCGGGCGCGGTTGAGGGCGCCGTTGATGCGCTGGAAGGCCCAGTTGTTGGAGATCTGGGCGGAGGTCACGAGCGCCTCGTTGGCCATCATGCCGGAGATGCGCCCGATGGAGAGGAGGTCCAGGTAGGCGGAGGCCGAGCGGGCGAAGTCCTCCCGCGCCTCGTCCGCCTGCCCCTTGAGCAGGAGGTCCGGGAGGATCCACCCGCCGAGCGCGAGAACCACGGGCACGAGGCCGTAGACGAAGAGGGGCAGGGAGATGAACATGGTGATGATCCAGACGATCACCGGGGCGAACAGGATGCCCGCCACTGCCGCGAGCACCTTCTCGCCCAGCAGGACGTGGCGGGGCTTGCCGAGCACGGCCAGGTCCTCGTCCCGGGCGGAGAAACCCGGGATGGCGCGCCCGCGCAGGCGCTTCTGGGCCCAGATGCCGAGCCGGGAGGAGAGAGTGGGGGACTCCTCCACCACCTCTACCACCTCGCTGGATCCCTCGAGGCGTGCGATCGCGCCGGCCAAGTTGGGTACCGAGGGGACGAACTCGCGGAGCATCAGGAAGATCCCGAGCCCGCCGGAGGCGCCGATCAGCGCCGCAACCATCCAGTTCATGAGGCCCTCCGTCCGGGGACGGCCGCGGGATCGGAGATGAGGAAGCGGGGGCGGGGCTTGCCGTCCGCGATCTTCTTCATCCACCACAACACGCCCAGGTAGGAGGCGGCCACGATCGAGAGCACGAGCTGGCCCAGGGCCGTGCGGTAGGCATCCCCGAAGCCCGGGTTCAGCACCACGAAGCCGAGCAGGCCGAGCGTGATGAACGTGACCCACTGAACGGTGGTGCGCGGCCCAGCGCGCTCCGCCTCAATCTGCTGGGTGACGCGGGTCTGGTCCGCCACGGCGTCCGCGAGCTCGGACAGCGCCCGGGAGAGCCCGCCCTTGCGGGTGCGGGACCCCATGATGAGGGCGCCGGCCACCAGGTCCGAGGTGGCGTCGTTCATCTCGTCCGCCCACACGCGCACGGCGGGTTCGATCGGCTGGCCGGCCTCGAGGCGGGCCACGAGGCGGCCCATCTCCGGCTTGATGGCGGGCGGGGTGGAGCTGAGGGAGGAGCGCACGGCCTCCTCGAGGCCCACGCCGGTGATGAGCACGCCCGCAAGTGAGCGGGTCCAGGTCTCCAGGGCCTCCGAGCGGGCGGCCAGGTTCGCCCCCCTCCCGCCGCGCAGCAGCTCCGGGAGGAGGTGGGCGCCCACCAGGAAGATCGGCACCCAGATCACGGAGCGGGTGATGAGGCTCATCAGGATCCCGGCCACCAGCCCGATCCCGAGGTTGCGCAAGCGGCGTGGGGCATCGGGTCCGGTGAGGCCGAGCCGCGTCATCAGGGGCGCCTGCGGGCGGGCCTTCAACGGCGGCTTGGGCTGGGGCTCGGGCGGGTTGAGCCCGAGCGCGAACAGGATGATCCCGAACGCGAACGCGAGTCCAACGGCGATCCCGATCAGCTGGTCGCTCACCGGCGCACCTCGTCCCACAGCCCGTCCTGGATCCCGAACAGGGAGCGGTCGAAGCCGGCGGCCACCAAATCGTTCATGAAGGTGGGCTCGTGCACGGGCACCGCGCGGCCGCGGGCGTCCGGCATGAACACGTGGGTGACGGCCACGCGGCGGTCGCCCTCGCCCAGCCCCACCTCGATGATCTCGGAGAGGTAGCGGTGCCGCTTGCCCGTGACGGGGTCCACGGCCACCTCGTTGAACAGGATGAGGTCGATGTGCTGGCCCACCTGCCGGTAGGCGAACGCCTCGGAGTTGGAGGCGTCCTCCACCGCACAGGTCACGAGGCGCTCGATCACGTCCTCGGCGCTGTTCGCGTGGATCGTGGAGAGGGATCCGTTACCCATCTGCATGGCCTTGAACATGGGGACCACCTCGGCGCCACGCACCTCACCCACGATCACGCGGTCGATGTTGAACCGCAGCGACTCGTAGACGAGCTCGTTCACCGTGATCTCACCGGCGGCCCGGCCGTCCCGGCCGATCTCACCGGACCCGGGGCGCGCCTCCATGGCGGTGACCCGGCGGTGGCGCTCCGGCATCTGGTGGAGCTTGAGCTCGTACTCCGTCTCGATCGTGGCGATCGACTCCCACGGGTCCATCGCGTTCGCGAGCGCCCGCACCAAGGTGGTCTTGCCCGAACCCTGGCCGCGCCCGGAGACCACGATCGACTTGTGCGCGCGCACGGCCGCCGTCAGGAACTCCACGAGCACCCGGTCCAGCGAGCCGAACTCGCGCAACTGCTCCAGGTCGATGTCCGGCAGCCGGTCGCGGCGGATGACCACCTTCGGACGCGGGGTGACCCACGCCGTCGCCTGGAGGCGCTGGCCGCCGGGCAGGGCGAGCTTGAGGAACGGGTTCGAGGGCGTGAAGGAGCGCTCCGAGCGCGAGCGGCGCGAGGCGATGAACGCGAGGTCGCGGATGAGCTGCTCGTCGGACTCCGCCACGGGGTCCGCCACGGTGCGCCGGCCGTCGGAGTGGAGGAGGAGCACCTGGTCGTAGCCGGTGATCTCGATGTTCTCCACGGTCTCGTCGTCCACCAGCTCCTGGAGGCGCCCGAGCCCGAACAGCTTGTTGATCAGGGCATCCTTCACACGCTGCGTGTACACCGCGTCCCACGGCGGGGAGCCGGCCGCCACGAGCGCGCGCACGTGCTCGCGCAGCGTGTCCTCGATGAGGCGGCGCCCCACGTCCTGCTGCTCGGCGTCCGTGAGGTCCCGGGACTCGATCTCCTCCGCGAGCTGCACGGAGATGCGCGCCTGCAGGCCCTCGATCTCGGACCAGAAGGAGGCCGAGGAGGCGCTGCGCAACTGGTTCGACGTCCCCCCGCCCGGGCCCATCGCGTAGCGTCCGCCGGTCTCGGCCGCGCGGGCGCGCGGGTCGCCGTAGCGGGGCCCGTCCCCGCCGCCCGGTGCCGGTGCGCCGGCGGGAGGGGGCGTCGTCGTCGGGGACGACGGCGCGGGTGCGGCGGGCGGCAGGCCGTGCCGTC
>CAZTOM010000003.1:24657-25858 GCA_964615555.1 uncultured Actinomycetaceae bacterium | reverse complement strand
AGTCGTCCTTGTCCCACTGCAGCACGGTGCGCCCGGGCATGGTGGCCCACTCCACGGGGCACACGTCGATCACGGGACGGTCGCACAGCACCATCCCGCCGGAGTGGATGCCGAGGTGGCGGGGCAGCTTCAGCATGCGGCTCGCCACATCCCGCACCTGCTCCGGGAGTCCCGCATCATCCGGGATGTAACCCCACCGCTCGATCTGCTTGGACCAGGCGTCCGCCTGCCCGATCCCGTGGCCGAGCGCCCGGGCGGCGTCCCGCACCGCGGACTTGGGCCGGTACTGGATCACGTTCGCCACCTGGGCGGCGTGCTGCCGGGTGTAGCGCTCGTAGACGAACTGGATCACCTCCTCGCGCCGACCCGATTCGATATCCACATCGATGTCCGGCGGGCCGGAGCGCCCCGGGGAGAGGAAGCGTTCGAACAGCATCTTGTGGCGCACGGCGTCCACCGCCGTGATCCCGAGCGCGAAGCACACCGCCGAGTTGGCGGCGCTCCCCCGGCCCTGTGCGAGGATGCCGCGGCTGCGGCAGAACTCCGTGATCTCGTGGACGATCAGGAAGTAGCCCGGGAAGCCGAGCTCCGTGATGATGGCCAGTTCCTTGTCGATGGTCTTCCACGCCCCCGGGGTGCGCTCCGCCCCGCGCGGGCCGTACCGCGCTGCGGCTCCGCGTTCCGTGAGCTCCCGCAGCCAGCTCGCCTCCGTGTGCCCCTCGGGCACCGGGAACGGGGGGAGGTCCGGGGCGATCAGGTGCAGGTCGAAGCTCAGTTCGTCCGCGAGCGCCGCCGCGTTTCCCACGGCCTGCGGGTGGCGGTGGTGGAGCGCCAGCATCTGGGCGGCCGAACGCAGGTGGGCGGGATGGGCGGGCAGCCAGCCGTCGATCTCCTCCACGGATGCCCGCGCCCGCGTGGCGGCGAGCGCGTCCGCGAGCGGCTGGTCCGCCGGGGTGGCGCAGTGCACGCCCCCGGTGGCCACGAGTGGGAGCCGGAGGTCCCGCGCCAGCTCCGCGAGCGCCCCATGGAGCGCCGCATCCCCCGCGCCGAGCTGTGCGGTGACC
This sequence comes from uncultured Actinomycetaceae bacterium, assembly GCA_964615555.1. Lineage (GTDB taxonomy): Bacteria > Actinomycetota > Actinomycetes > Actinomycetales > Actinomycetaceae > JAAZBW01. The sequence goes on along the minus strand of CAZTOM010000003.1, from coordinate 24,794 downwards.
TCCACCGCCACCCCGTCCCTCCCGAACATCGCCACCAGCCGCTCCAGCTCCCGGCGGGCGGCCGCCATGCCGTCCGGGGCGACGCCGCCGGTGGGCTTGGCGCCGCCGGTTGCCATGCCGTCCGCGCCACCCCCCAC
>CAZTOM010000003.1:10268-24557 GCA_964615555.1 uncultured Actinomycetaceae bacterium | reverse complement strand
CGCCGCCGGTGGGCTTGGCGCCGCCGGTTGCCATGCCGTCCGCGCCACCCCCCACGAGCGCCTGCCGCACCGCGCCCTTCCGGCAGCCGGTGAGGACCGTCCACTCCCCCCGCCCGAGCTCGGCCAACTCCCCCACATCGAACGCCGCCACGTCCTTCCTCCCCGTGCGCAGGTGCGCGAGCGAGATCGCCCGCGAGAGCCGGTGGTAGCCCTCCGGCCCGCGCGCGAGCACCACCAGGTGCGGCCCGGGAGGATCCATGGCCGCCTCCTCGCTCGCAGCCCTGCCCCCGGTACGCGGCACTCCCCCGAGCCCCAACTCCGCCCCGATCACCGTGGGCAGCCCCACCTGCCGGGCGGCCTCCGCGAGCCGCACCACCCCGTAGAGCCCGTTGTGGTCCGTGAGCCCGAGCCCGGCAAGCCCCAGCCGCGCCGCCTCCACCACCAGTTCCTCCGGGGCGGAGGCACCGTCCAGGAACGAGAACGCCGAGTGGGCGTGCAGCTCCGCGTAGCGCACCTCAGTCATACGCCCCCTCCACCTGCCACGCGCCCCCGGCGGTGGAGAGCAGCAGGCTCGGCCCCTCCTCCGCCGTCACCTGCAGCCACGCCGCCCGGCGCGGCGTGTCCCACCACCGCTCGCTGATCGGCCACGGCCCGGCCCACGCCACCACGGCGCGCCGCGGTCCCTCCACTCGCCCCTGCCCTCCCGCGCGCCCCGGCCCGCCCGCGCGCCCCGGCTCTCCCGCGCCCCGCGGGTCCGTGCGCACCCATGCCGGCGCCCCCGAGATCCCGCCACGCGCGTCCACCACGACGGCGCGCCCCGCCCGGTCCGTCAGCTCGGCCGGCCGGGGCTCGTCGAACAGGGTGGAGGGTGAGGGTGAGGGCAGCCGTCCCGGCCACGGTGCGTCCGTCCGACGGCGGGGGGTCTCCTCGTCCCCGCTCGTCACCATCCGTATCCGCGTGCGTGGGTCGCGGCCACCCTCCAGCAGGGGGCGTACCACGCCGCTCGCGCCGAGCATCCCCTGCAGGCGTACCACCGCCCGCCGTGCCGCCACCTCCCCGGCGCCGGCGCGGCCCCACAGGGGGTCCGAGGCGGATCCTGCGCCACGCACCTCCTCCGCCACCAGCTCCAGGGAGTGCAGGGGCGCGGAGGGTGGCCGCCCACTCCGTCCGGAGAGCCAGCCATCCAACTGCCAGCGCACCCGGTCCGTGGCCTCGGAGGCGGGCAGTGGTGCCTCGATGGTCCACACGCGCGAGAGCTCGGCACCGTCCGTGGTGCGGGCCGTGACCCGCAGCCGCCCGCAGGCGCGCCCGCGCAACCGGGAGGCGAGCTCCTCTGCGAGGGTGCGGGCGGCAAACGCTGCGGCGTCCGAGCGCTCGAGCGGCGGATCCAGCTCCCGGGAGACCACCACCGCGCCCACGGGACGGGCCCCGGGCGCCGCGGGAACAGCCTGGCCGCGGGCGAGCGCGTGCGCCCGCACCCCGAGCGAACCGAACCTGCCGGCCACATCCGGGAGCGGGAGGGCAGCCAGGTGCCCGATCCTCACCAGCCCGAGCTGGATGAGCACCTCCACGAGGCCGTCCACCTCCACCCGGGCAGGCTTGGTGAACGCGGTGTGGCGCAGTGCCCCCACCGGGTGGGGCGCAAGGAACTGTGCGGAGGCACCCTCCGGGATGATCACGCCCGACCGGGCCGCCATGACCGCGCCGAGCAGCCCGTCGGCCACTCCCACGTAGCATTCCGAGCCACTCTCGGCTGCCACGGCCCCAACGAGCCGCTCCGCGAGGGCCTCCTCGCTGCCGTGGTGGCGCACCGGCCCGGCGGAGTCCACCAGCAGCAGGCCGGGACGCAGGACCACGGGGAAGGCCACCACCTCCTCCGCCGCCTGCACCACGGCCTCGAAGGCACGGGCGTCCCGGTCCTCGTCCGCCGCAAGGAGGGCGATCTCCGGGCACACCCGCTGCGCCTGGCGCCGCCGCATCCCGGTACGCACCCCGGCAGCCCGCGCTGCGGGGGAGGCAACCAGCACCCCCCGGCCGTCGTGCACCGCGCACGGGGAGGCAGGATCGCACGTGCCCTCCATCCCGGCGGCCACGATCGGCCAGTCGGGAACCCACACCGCCGCCCCCCGCATCACGAGACCGCCTGGAGGTGACGGGACGGACGGGAGGTGGGCGACGCCGTCGGGGAAGCAGTGGCGCGGGCGACGGAGCCCATCCGGAGGACCACCGTGGCCCCCATGCCCTCCCGGCGGACGGTGACGGTGCGCTCCACCAGGCCGTCCGCGCCGATGTCCGCCCCGCGCACCCGGGCACGCAGCACGGGTGCGCCGGGCCACGCACCGGGGGTGAGGAGGACGCAGCCGTTGGAGCGGACGCGGCCGGTGAGGCTGCGGCGCACCCCGGCGCCGAGGTCCACATCGCCGAGCAGCACCACACCGAAGCCGTCCACGCAGGCGGCCACCACGTCAGCGGCCGCAGCGCCGGGCTTCGGGATGCTCACCACGCGCGCGAGGTCCACGCCGGCCTCCGCGGCGGCCACCCAGCCGATGTCCCGCCCGCCCACCACGGCCGCCCAGCCGGAGGACCCCATGGAGGCGGCAGCGAGGGTGTGGAGCAGGGAGGCCGAACCGCGCACGCAGACCACGCTGCCGGGCACCAGTCCGCCCGGGAACAGGGCATCCAGACCGGCGGGCAGGGTGATTCCACCGGCGTGTCCGCCCAGCCCGGGGCCGGTCAGCCGGGTGCGCAGGCCGGCGGCCAGTTCCGCCCTCGCGAGGGCGGCGCGCGCGGCGCTCATGCGCCCGGGCACCCCATGGTTCGCCTCCGGGACGGCCGCCGGGGCAGCCGGGACAGCCTGCGGGACAGCCTGCGGGACAGCATCCGGTACAGCCGGGACAGCCCCTGGCGCACCCTCCGGTGCGGCCTCCGGAACGGCCGCCCCCATCACATACTCGAACATGTGTTCGATTCTAGAACCGGGGACTGACAAGTAAAAGGGGAGACGGCGCGGCGCCCCGCGACACGCCGGAGCCGCAGCCGCCACCCGCCGGAGCCGCAGCCGCCACCTGCCGCAGCCCCCGGCCACCACCCGCCGCAGCGCCGGCCTTTCACCCGCCGCCACCACGCCGTGGCCCGGCCGCCATCCCGCCGTGGCCCGACCCCGCGAAACTCCCGCCTACCTCACGTGGCGCGGCTCACACTCGGTTAGGTTGGAGGTACGCACGAGAGTACGGAGGACCCCATGGATCTGACCCGACCCACCGCCCCGAACCCCTACGAGATGCTCCCCCAGGTGCCCTCGTTCGAGTTGCGCTCGGACGATCTCACCGACGGCGGCACGATGCCCCACGAGTTCACCGTGGAGGGCGGCAGCACCTCCCCGCACCTTGCCTGGTCCGGCTTCCCCGCGGAGACCAAGAGCTTCGTGGTCTCCTGCTTCGATCCGGACGCCCCCACCCCCTCCGGCTTCTGGCACTGGACCGTCCTGGACCTGCCCGCGGAGCAGACCGAACTGCCGCAGGGCGCGGGCGCCTCGGACCTCGAACTGGACGGCGCCGCCTTCCACGTGCGCAACGACGGCGGCGGCTCGGAGTACATGGGCGCCGCTCCCCCGAAGGGCGATGTGCCGCACCGCTACATCTTCGCCGTGCACGCCCTGGACACCGAGACCCTGGAGCTGGACGAGGACGCCACCCCCACCGCGGTCGCGTTCAACGCCCTCTTCCACACCCTCGCCCGCGCGACGCTCACGGTCACGTTCCGGCACTGAGCGGCGGTCCGTACGCGGGGGCTCGCGTCCATTCGCCGACGACGGAACCCGGGTTGCGTCGCAGGCTCCCGTTCCAGCACCCGACTCGTGCTGGGCGCGACTGACGATGCCATGAGCGGACTCGGAGCCTACTGGTTTCACCCCACGCGGGTTGCGATCAGGTTTCCACAAGGTGACGGCTTGGTAGCCTCACCCTGTGTCCGACGACGTGCCCACATCCCCAGACCGGCTGTCCACTGCGCTCCCCGTCCCGCGCACCACCCTCCTGGTCCTGGGGACCATGTCCGGGGTGCTCGTGGCAACGTCGGGGATCCTCTACACCGTGATGGAGGCCACCGGGGGAAGCCAGTCGCCGCTCGTCCCCGTCTATGCCCTCGTCGACGTGGCGCGGGAGTTCAACATCGCCACGTGGTTCAACTCCTCGCTCTGGCTCCTGCTGGCCGTATCGACCGGCATTGTTGCTGCCCACACACGTAAGTGGCGCTTCTCGTGGATTGTGTTCACGGCGATCGCTGCAATTGCCGCGCTCGATGAATTCGCCATGCTGCACGAAGACCTCTGGAGGTTGGGGGCACAGGTGGCCTCCCTCCTCGGAGTGGAGTCACTCCCCTACTCCTGGGTTGCGGCGGGGCTCGTACTCGTCGTCGTGGTTGTCGCCGTCCTCGCCCCACTCATGTGGGCCCTCCCACGCAGGATCCTGATCGGATACGTGGTGGCCGGAGGCATCTTCCTGCTCGGGGCCATCGTCCTCGAGACCGTGGGCGGACTGATCGAGGGCCACTTCGGGACGGTCACCTGGCACCTCGCGCTCGCCATCCACACGGAGGAGTTGCTCGAGATGCTCGGGATATCGCTGGCGATCGCGGTCACCCTCTCGAACCTGCGCTGGGAGCGGACGCCGGATGGAACCCTCACGGCCTTCGCCGGCTACCGGGCGTGAGGTGCTATACCGGTACCTGTGTTCCACGTGGTCTTCTACTCCCCCAAGATCCCCCCGAATACGGGGAATGCGATCAGGATGGTCGCCTGCACCGACGCCACCCTGCACCTGGTGGAGCCCCTCGGCTTCGACCTCACCGATGCACACCTGCGCCGCGCCGGGCTCGACTACCACGACCTGTCGCGCGTGATCGTGCACCCGGACCTGGAGAGCGCGCTCGCGGCGCTACCGGGGCGGGTGTTCGCTTTCACGGGGAGCGCAGAGGCGAGTTTTGCCGCGGAGGCGTACCGGCCGGATGACGCGCTGCTGTTCGGCCCGGAACCGGACGGCCTCCCCGAGGAGGTCATGGCACACCCGCGGGTAACGCGGCGGCTACGCATCCCCATGGTTCCCGGACGGCGCTCGATGAACCTGTCCAACTCGGCAGCAGTGGCCGTGTACGAGGCGTGGCGCCAGCACGGCTACGCGGGCGGGATTTAGGACTGCTGGATCCTCAGCCCTCGCAGCTGCCGGTGGTGAGGACCGTGCGCTCCAGGAAGCGGGGGACGCGCTCGGGAGTGGTGGCGTCAATCTGGAAGCGGCTGCGCATGAGTGCCACCACGCCATCGATCTCCTGGTCCACCTCGTACTGGTAGTTGGTGACCCCCGTGTGGTCCTCGCAGGTCAGGAGGTTCACCACCACGTGGTCCCCCAACTCCTCGTGCATCGGTCCTACCAGCAGGTCCGTGTAGTGCTCCACCTCTGCGGGGTCCGAGTGGAGACCCTCGGTGCGGAGCTTGTTATACACCTCCCAGAACTCCCGGTAGACCTCCTCCGCTGCTGCGACGTCAAGCTCCTCCTGGCTCACCGCGGGAGGCGTGGTGGTGGACGAGTCGGCGCCGGGAGGGTCGGGCGTGGCCAGTTGCTCACCGACCGGTGGAGTGCTCGCGCGATCCCCTGCGGTGGTCGGAGCCTCCGAGGTGGTTGGTGGTTCGGTGGAGGGTGGTGCCTCGGGGCTGGCCACTTCGGTGGCGGTGGGCGGAGGCGGGGTGGGCGCCACCGGCTCCGCGTCGCTGCCGCACCCGCTGAGCGCTACAGCCGCGAGCGCTCCTGCCACGAGCACCGCCCTGAGATGTCCGCTGCGCATCATGTCCCCCCTCACCTCCGGGCTGCGTGCCAGGAGCCATTTCTGCTCGATTCTCCACCCCGCGGGCACCCTCACGGTAGCGCCAGCGCTCGCTCACGGTCTGGTGGCCCAGAAGGCCACCGCGCCGGCGGCGGCCACGTTGAGGGAGTCCACGCCGTGGTCCATGGGGATACGCACCACCAGGTCCGCGCCCTCCACGGTGCGGCGGGCAAGTCCGTCGCCCTCGGTACCGAGCACGAGGGCGAGCCGCTCGGGCGGATCCGCGGCGAGCTCGTCGAGCGGGATCGAGTCCTGAGAGAGCGCAAGTGCGGCCACGGTGAACCCGAGGTCCCGGAGCGTGCCGATCCCGGCCGGCCACGGCTCGATCCGGGTCCACGGCAACTGGAACACCGTCCCCATCGAGACGCGGACGGAGCGCCGGTAGAGGGGGTCCGCGCACCGCGGGGTCACGAGCACGGCATCCACTCCGAGGGCGGCGGCCGACCGGATGGCCGCCCCCACGTTGGTGTGGTCTACGATGTCCTCGAGCACCACCACCCGCCGCGCGCCCTGCCCACCCCGCGCCCCGGCCAGGACCTCCTCCACGCTCGGGAGGGGCGGGCGGTGCATCGCGGCGATCGCACCGCGGTGGAGGTGGAACCCGGTGATTTCCCGCAACACCTCCTCCGGTGCCACGAAGACGGGAACCTCGGCCTCTCCGGCGGCCTCCCGCGCCTGGGCCACCACGTCCTCCATGGACTCAAGCCACCGCTCCGCCATGAGGAAGGAGCGAACCCGGTGCCCGGCCGCCACCGCGCGCCGGATCACGTTCGAGCTCTCCGCCAGGTAGATCCCGTGCTCCGGCTCCACGCGGGTGCGCAGCGCGACGTCGGTGAGGTTCGTGTACTCGGCGACCCGGGGGTCGTCGGGTGAGGCGATACGGACGGCCACCTACTGCTGCGGGGGCGGCGCGTACGGGCTCTCGCCCGGCTGGCCACCCTCGCCACCGCCGGCCGACGGACCACCCTGGGCTCCGCCGTCGCCGGGACGGATCGAACGGCGGGTGTCATGGCGCGGTGCCTCGGGGCCCGGGGTGTCCACGCCGCTCGGCTTCTGGCCAGCCTCGAGGCCCTTGTTGAAGGGGCGTCCGGAGGCCTCGCCGGCCTCGGAGGCATCGTCCGTGGCGCGGTTGGCCTCGGCCTGGGCGCGGCGCAGGGCCTCGTTCGGGTCGAGGAGCTTGGTCTCCGCGAGCGAGTCCGCGATTCCGGGGCCCTCCTCGCCGAAGTCCACGGGGCCCGCGGGCTCGGAATCGTCCAGCCCGCCGCCGCTCGGCTTGGTGAAGCCGCCCACAATGTTGTTGAGCGCGGCCGTGAATTCGGTGGGGATGACCCACATCTTGGAGGACTGGCCCTCCGCGATCTTCGGGAGCATCTGGAGGTACTGGTAGGCCAGCAGCTTCGGATCGGCGTTACCGCGGTGGATGGCGTCGAACACCTGGAGGATCGCGCGGGACTCACCCTGCGCCTTCAGGATGGCGGACTGGGCCTGGCCCTCGGCGCGGAGGATCGCGGACTGCTTCTCACCCTCGGCGGTGAGGATCTGGGACTGCTTCACGCCCTCGGCGGTGAGGATGGCGGCACGGCGGTCGCGCTCGGCGCGCATCTGCTGCTCCATCGCACCCTGCACGGAGGCGGGCGGATCGATCGCCTTCAGCTCCACGCGGTTCACGCGGATACCCCAGCGGGTGGTGGCCTCGTCCAGCACGCCGCGCAGCTGCCCGTTGATCTGGTCACGGGAGGTGAGGGTCTGCTCGAGGTCCATCGAACCGATCACGTTACGCAGGGTGGTGACGGTGAGCTGCTCGATACCGGTGATGTAATTGGCGATCTCGTAGGTGGCGGCCTTCGGGTCGGTCACCTGGAAGTAGATGACCGTATCGATGGAGACCACCAGGTTGTCCGAGGTGATCACCGGCTGCGGGGCGAAGGAGACCACCTGCTCACGCAGGTCCACGCCGGCGCGCACGCGGTCGATGAAGGGGATGAGGAAGTGCATCCCCGCGTACAGGACGGTCTGGAACTTTCCGAGGCGCTCCACGATCAGTGCCACGGCCTGCGGCACGATGCGCACCGCCTTGGCGATCGCGGTGATGATGAAGATCGCGAGGACGACCAGGAGGACGATCGCGACCAACTGTCCGGGCTGTTGCATGTTCCCTGCTTCCGGTTGGTGTTACTCGGTGTCTCGGTGTGACGAGGTCTTACGTGGGCTTGCGTTGTCTTACGTGGTTCGGCTCCCGGGTGGCTCGGTGCCACCGGGGTGGTGCGCGGCAGGTGGCCGCGCCGGGTGGGTCAGGCGGTGGGGGCGGAGGGGAACACCGGCCCGGCGGGCGCCGTGTTCTCCATGTAGGTGACGAGTGCGAAGGCACCCTCGATGTCCACCACGAGCACGTTCTGGCCCTCGTGGAAGACCTCGCCGGGGCGGGCGGAGCGGGCGGACCAGATCTCCCCGGCCAGCTTCACACGGCCGCCGCGGGTGCTCACCTCGGTGACCACCTCCGCGGTGCGTCCCCGCAGCGCCTTGAAGTTGGTACGCGTATCCGGGGTGCGCGACTCCATCCAGGACTTCACCGCCGGGCGGGCCAGGAAGAGCAGGAGGGTGGAGACACCCGCGAAGGCCAGCACCTGCACCCACAGCGGCCCGCCGGCCAGGGCCGCCACCATGCCGCCGAGCGCGCCACCCGCGAGCATGAGGAAGATGAAGTCGATCGTGAACATCTCCACGATCGCGAGCACGATCGCGCCGATGAGCCAGAGCAGCCAAGCCATGGGTGACCTACCCCTTTCCCCCGCGGACCGCGCGGGCCGCGTAGCGCCCGTCCTTCCGGTCCACCTCAAGATCGATTCCAAATGTACGGGACAGGTTCTGCGGGGTCATGGTCATTTCCAGTTCCCCTGCCGCCACCACCTGGCCGTCACGCAGGAGGAGGCCGTGGGTGAAGGCCGCCGGGATCTCCTCCACGTGGTGGGTGACCAGGAGGAGCGCCGGGGAGGACTCGTCCCCCACGATCTCGTCCAAGGCGCCCAGGAGGATCTCGCGGCCGGAGAGGTCCAGGCCCGCCGCCGGCTCGTCGAGCACCAACAGCTCCGGATCGCTCATGAGGGAACGGGCCACCTGGACGCGCTTGCGCTCCCCCTCGGAGAGGGTGCCGTAGCGGCGCTGGGCGAGCTCGGCCACGCCGAACGCGGCCAAAAGATCGTTCGCGCGGGCGATGTCCTGGTCCTCGTACTCCTCGCGCCACCTCCCGGTCATCCCGTAGGCGGCGGTCAGGACCACGTCCTGCACCCGCTCCGTGGCGGCGATCCGCTCCGCGAGCGCCGAGGAGGACAGCCCCACCCGGGTGCGCAGCTCAGAGATGTCCACCTGCCCGAGGCGCTCCCCGAGCACCTCCACGGTCCCCCGCGTGGGATACATCCGCCCGGAGGCGAGCTGCACCACGGTGGTCTTCCCGGCGCCGTTGGGGCCGAGCACCACCCAGTGCTCACCCTCACGGACCTCCCAGGAGACGCCGTCGAGGATGGGCTTGTTGCCACGACGGACGGTGACCTGATCGAGACGCAGAATGGCGGGCATGGGTCCAGCCTATCCCGGCCCATGCCCGCCATTGACGCGCGTCACGCCCGCTGGAGCACCTCGCGGTAGAACTCCATAGTCTTCACGCCGATCGCGTCCCAGGAGAAGTGCTCCTCCACGCGCCTGCGGGAGGCGCGGCCCATCTCCTTCGCGCGCTCCGGATCGTCCACCATGCGGATGAGGGCGGAGGCGAGGTCCCTCTCGAACTGCTCGCGGTCGATCGGGGTGCCGGTGCCGTCCTGGACCTGCTCGATGGGGACCAGGTAGCCGGTCTCGCCGTCCACGATCACGTCCGGGATGCCGCCGGTGGCGGTGCCCACCACGGGCACGCCGAGCGCCATCGCCTCGAGGTTCACGATCCCGAGGGGCTCGTAGACAGAGGGCGTCACAAAGGTGGTGGCAATGGACTCAATCGCCATGAGCTCCTTGATGGGGAGCATCTCCTGGATGTAGAAGACGCCCTCGCGCTCGGCCTTCAGGCCGTCCACGAGGCCCTGGACCTCGGCGGCGATCTCCGGGGTGTCCGGGGCGCCGGCGCACAGCACCAGCTGGACGTCCTTGGGGAGCTGCTGGGCGGCACCGAGCAGGTAGGGCAGCCCCTTCTGGCGGGTCACGCGGCCCGTGAACACGATGGTGCGGGCATCCCGGTCGATGCCGTAGCGGGCGAGCACCTCATCCACGATCGGGTCGTCCGGGTCCGGCGCGGTCCACTTGTCCAGGTCGATTCCGTTGTGGATCACGTGCACCCTGTCCGGGTCCACGGACGGGTAGGAGCGCAGGATGTCCTCGCGCATGCCGCGGGAGACGGCCACGATCCCGTCCGCGGCCTCATATGCGGTCTTCTCGGCCCAGGAGGAGAGGTTGTAGCCTCCGCCGAGCTGCTCCCGCTTCCACGGGCGTAGCGGCTCCAGGGAGTGCGCCGAGATCACGTGGGGCACCTCGTAGAGCAGCTTGGAGAGGTGGCCCGCCAGGTTCGCGTACCAGGTGTGGGAGTGCACGATGTCCGTGCCCTCCGTCCCGATGGTCATCTGGAGGTCCACGCCGAAGTGCCGGATGGCGTCGTTGGCCTCCGCCAGTTCCGGGAGTGCGTCGTATCCGGTCACTCCCTCGGGAACGGTGCCGGGCTCACGGGGGCCGTCGAAGGCGTGCACGCGCACGTCCGCGTGGAGCCGGAGCACCTTGGCGAGCTCCTCCACGTGAACACCGGCGCCGCCGTACACCTTGGGCGGATACTCGCGGGTCAACAGGTCCACTCTGATCTTGTTCTCAGTCACGGTGCCAGTCTCCCCCACCCCGCGTGGGTTTTCGTGGAGTTCCATGGCAATTGCCTGACGCAACCGAGCGGATCGTGCTGTGCATCCCACCTTTTCCCCCTAGGGTCGGATGTATGGCAAGGAATCCGAAAGTTCTCGCGATCGTACTCGCTGGAGGCGAAGGCAAGCGCCTCATGCCCCTCACCAAGGACCGGGCCAAGCCCGCGGTCCCGTTCGGTGGTGTGTACCGCCTGATCGATTTCTCCCTCTCGAACCTGGTGAACTCCGGGTTCCTCAAGATCGTCGTCCTGACCCAGTACAAGTCCCACTCCCTGGACACCCACGTCACCAAGACGTGGCGGATGTCCACCCTGCTCGGCAACTACGTGGCCCCGGTGCCCGCGCAGCAGCGCGTGGACAAGCAGTGGTTCCTCGGCAGCGCGGACGCCATCTACCAGTCCCTCAACCTGCTGGATGACGAGAAGCCGGACTACGTGGTGATCACGGGTGCGGACAACATCTTCCGCATGGACTTCGACCAGATGCTCGAACGCCACATCGAGACGGGCTTCCCGCTCACCGTGGCCGGCATCCGCCAGCCCCTCTCGCTCGCCGACCAGTTCGGCGTCATGGAGGCGGACCCGGACAACCCGCACAAGATCGGCGAGTTCAAGGAGAAGCCGAAGGACGCCGTGGGCCTCGCGGACTCCCCGAACGAGGTGCTGGCCTCCATGGGCAACTACATCATGACCGCCAAGGACCTGCGCGAGGCCGTGGAGCGGGACGCCGCAGACCCGGACTCGAAGCACGATATGGGCGGCTCGATCGTCCCGTGGTTCGTGAACCAGGGCGCCGCCGGCCTCTACGACTTCATCGACAACGACGTGCCCGGCTCCACCGACCGGGACAAGGACTACTGGCGGGACGTGGGAACCGTGGACGCGTTCTACGACGCGAACATGGACCTCATCTCGGTCACGCCCGTGTTCAACCTGTACAACCGCGACTGGCCGCTCTACACGGGCTACACCGGCCTCCCGCCGGCCAAGTTCGTCTACGGCCACCACGAGCGCCTCGGCCACGCGCTGGACTCGATCGTCTCCCCGGGCGTCATCGTCTCGGGCGGCGAGGTGGTGGGCTCGGTACTCTCGCCGAACTGCCGCGTGAACTCCTGGTCCTCGGTGCGCAGCTCCGTCCTCTTCGACGACGTGCAGGTGGGCCGCAACGCCACCATCAACAAGGCCATCCTGGACAAGGAGGTCGTGGTGGAGGAAGGCGCCCAGGTGGGCATCGACCACGAGCACGATACGTCCCGGGGCTTCACCGTCACCGAGTCGGGCATCACGGTGGTCCCGAAGGGTGTGCGCGTCACGCGGTAGCCGCCGCGCGGATCCACGGGATAATCACCGGGTGATCACTCGTTTTACGTTGGTCGGGGAGCGCGAGCTCCCCGACCATCTCATTGCCGACACCCGCTCCGCCCTCACCCACCTGAACTGGCTGGGGCTCGCCGAGGAGCGAAGCGAGGTGCGCGGGCTGCACGTCCTCCACCTGCGCGGCACCGTCCCGCCGGTCACGTTCGACCACGCCGGCCACGACCACGCGGCAATGCTCCGCGACCTCGCCACCGGCTGGCACACCCTCGGGGTGGCCGCCGGGGTGGTGCGCGGGGACCTCACCACCCAGCCCCCGCGCCTCGTGGTCATGGACGTGGACTCCACGCTCATCCCCGTGGAGGTGATCGAGCAGATCGCCGCCCGTGCCGGCGTGGAGGCCGAGGTGGAGGCCATCACCACCGCTGCCATGCGCGGAGAGCTGGACTTCGCCGCCTCCCTCGCCCGCCGGGTGGGCATGCTCGCCGGCGTCCCCACGGCCTCGCTCACCGAGATCGCCGGCTCGATCACCTTCTCCCCCGGCGCCCGGGAGCTCGTCGACGGCGTCCGTTCCGCTGGCGGCACCATCGCGGCCGTCTCGGGTGGTTTCCACGAGGTGGTGGACCGGCTTGCTAAGAGGATCGGCCTGGACCGTGCGCTCGCCAACCGCCTCGGCGTCTCCGACGACGGAGCCCACCTTGACGGCACCACGCGCGGGGACGTGGTGGACGCGTCAGTCAAGGAGCGGACCCTGCTCGAGTGGCGCGAGGAGTTCGGTTCCCCCGTGGTGGCGATCGGAGACGGGGCGAACGATCTGAAGATGCTCGCCGCCGCAGACCTGGGCATCGCCTACTGTGCCAAGCCCGTGGTGGCCCAGGCCGCGGACGTGGCGATCCCCTTCCCCAGGCTGGATGCCGTCCTCCCCTTCGTCGGCCTCTGACCCCTCCCCCCTCCCCCTCGGGCTGTTGCCGATAATCGTCGGTATTCCCACGCCGTGGCTCACCCCGCGGTGCCCCCCACCCCGGGCTGTTGCCGATAATCGTCGGTATTCCCACGCCGTGGCTCACCCCGCGGTGCCCCCCACCCCGGGCTGTTGCCGATAATCGTCGGTATTCAGACCCGGGGCTCTGGTCACGCTCTCCACAGTGCCTCTACTGCGCGGTTCTCCACAGATATGCCGACATTCCCCGCGTGGAGTCCGGTGTGCGCCGACATTGGTTCCATGCCCCGTGTAGCCAGCCCTCTACCCGCATCACTATCCACAATGCCCTTCAGCGCGGCCCAGGCGCGGCTGGCGGGGGTATCTCGGGAGCGCCTTCGCAGGAGTGACCTCCGCGGTGCGGGTTACGGCGTGTGGGTCCCCGCCCACCTCCCACCTGACGAGCTGGAGATCCTGAAAGTGGTAGTTGGCCAGATCGAGGGGGCGTGGATCTCCCACAACACTGCTGGAGCGGTGCGCGGGCTCCTCCTACCGGTCCCCGAAACGAGGCTCTTGCATGTCTCTCGCCCTCGGGGAAGCCGCGCGACTCAAAGGGCTGGAGTTATCGCGCACCAGCGGGCGGTGAATGCGGATGAGCTGGAGGTGCTCGGGGGAGTCCAGGTCTCGCGTCCCGAACGAATCTGGCTCGAGATCGGACAGATCTTCGACGTGGAGAACCTGGTTGTCCTCGGAGACCACCTCGTGCGCCATCCACGGCCTGGACTGGAAGCTCGACATGAGCCCTACACGAGCATTCACCGCCTGCGAGAAGTAATGGACCGCTACCCAAACACTCGTGGCGCCCGCCGGCTTCGCGAGGCGCTACCCCTGATCCGTGTCGGGGCGGACTCCCGACCGGAGACACTCTGCCGTCTCGCCCTCGTCCGCGCCGGGCTACCGGAGCCCGAGCTCCAAATCCCACTGCATCCGGATGACCCGTACTCATACTCCGCCGACCTCGGGTACAAGCACGCACGCCTCGCAATCCAGTACGACGGCGCCCACCACTTCTCAGAAGCTGGAATGCAGCGGCTCGCGCGCCGCGACGCCGCATTCGTGAGCGAGGGGTGGACTGTATTCACCGCGACTGGTGCTGATCTCCACGAGGGGTTCGCCACCCTTGTCGCGCAGGTGCGCGCCCGTCTCGGTGGTGACCCTTTCAGGCAGTAGTACCCGAAGGGTGACGGGGCAGCGAGAGGGCGGCGTCGGAATTCCGACGATTATCGGCAACAGCCCG
>CAZTOM010000003.1:8864-10168 GCA_964615555.1 uncultured Actinomycetaceae bacterium | reverse complement strand
GACGGGGCAGCGAGAGGGCGGCGTCGGAATTCCGACGATTATCGGCAACAGCCCGAGGTGGAGGGCGCCGCGGGGTGAGCTACGGTGTGGGAATACCGACGATTATCGGCAACAGCCCGAGGTGGGGGCACCGCGGGGGGAGCTACTACGCCGGAATACCGACGATTATCGGCAACAGCCAGATGGGGTGGGGAGCAGAGGCAGGAGGGGTGGTTACTCCTCGGGGCGGAGGAGGCCGCGCACGCTCGCGCTCTGGCGGTCCAGTTCGGCCCACGCCCCGGGGACGTCCACCACCACGGCGGCGGCGGTCGGGATGCCGAGGGCGATCTTGGCTCCCACATCGCCACGTTGGTCGTCCAGCAGGTGCGCCAGCGAGCTCATGACCGGTTCGTGGCCCACCACGATCACCTTCTGCGCAGACTCATCGAGCCGGCGCAGGCGCTCCAGCAGGGAGCGGGTGGTGGCCTCGTAGAGCTCGTCCTCCACGAGCGGGGCGGGATAGCCCGGCAGATCGCCGGCGAGCAGCTTGTAGGTCTGCGTGGTGCGCAGCGCCGAGGAGACGAGCGCCACGTCGAACGGTCCGGCGGCCTCGGAGAGCTCCTCCCCGAATGCCCGGGACTGGCGCCGCCCGCGCTGGGCGAGCGGGCGCATGTGGTCGCTCAGTTCGGAGTAGGGCTCGGCCTTGGAGTGCCGCATCAGTACGAGGGTCTTCACGCCCCTACCCTGCCACACGCCCGCCAGCAGGCCCGTGATTGACCCGTCGCATGGACACGCCCGTCCTTATCGCCGGCGTCCCCCCTCGCCAGCGCGCCCCCTCCCCAGCGTCCCCCTCGCCAGCGCGCCCTACTGCCCCATCGCGTGGACACCGCCGTCCACGTGCACGATCTCCCCGGTGGTGGCGGGGAACCACTCAGAGCACAGCGCCACCACGGAACGGGCGGTGGGCTCCGGATCGGTCACGTCCCACCCGAGCGGGGCGCGCTCGGACCATGTGCCCTCGATCCCCTCGAACCCCGGGATAGAGGTGGCGGCGGTGGTGCGGATGGGCCCGGCGGACACGAGGTTCACGCGGATACCGGAGGGCCCCAGGTCCCGCGCCAGGTACCGGGCGGTGGCCTCGAAGGCGGCCTTGGCCACGCCCATCCAGTCGTAGACGGGCCAGGCGTACTGGGCGTCGAAGGTGAGGCCCACCACCGCGCCGCCCGCGCTCATGAGCGGCTGGGCCGCCACGGCGAGGGACTTCAGGGAGAACGCGGAGACCTCCACGGCCGTGGCCACGTCCGCCCACTCGGCCTCGAGGAAGC
>CAZTOM010000003.1:3586-8854 GCA_964615555.1 uncultured Actinomycetaceae bacterium | reverse complement strand
CCATCACGGACTGCGGCGCGACCCCGATGGAGTGCACCACGGCGTCCAGGGTGGGCACGTGCTCACGCACCCGCTCGGCCAGCTCGTCCAGGTGCGCGGGATCGGTCACGTCCAGCTCCACGATCGGGATGCCGCCCTCCTGCTTTGGCAGCCGTCGGGCGGAGAGCTCGGTCAGCTTCATCTGCCGCCCGAAGGAGGTGAGCACCACCCGCGCACCCTCCTGGATCGCGAACCTGGCCACGTGGAATGCGATCGAGTTGTCGCGCAGCACGCCGGTGACGAGGACGTTCTTTCCTTCGAGAATCCCAGCCATGGGGGTCCTTTCGCTTTGTGGGGCACCGCCCCGGGATACGGGAGATGAGGTGGACGGGAGGCGCGGTCAGTGCCCCATCCCGAGGCCGCCGTCGACGGGGATGACGGCACCCGAGATGTACGCCGCCCCCGGGGACAGGAGGAAGGCGACCGCGGCCGCCACCTCGGAGGGCTCCCCGAAGCGTCCCGCCGGGATGGCCTCGCGGTAGGAGGCCTGCTGCTCCTCGGGCAGGGCGGCCGTCATGTCCGTGGTGATGAAGCCGGGCGCCACCACGTTCGCGGTGATGCCGCGGCCGCCGAGCTCGCGCGTGATGGAGCGGGCCATGCCCACGAGCGCGGACTTGGAGGAGGAGTAGTTGACCTGGCCGGGGCCACCGTAGAGGGCCACCACGGAGGAGATCAGCACGATCCGCCCGGCCCGGGTCCGGATCATGCCCTTCGAGGCGCGGCGCACCACGCGGAAGGCACCGCCGAGGTTGGTGTCCAGCACGTCGGTGAAGTCGGTATCGCTCATGCGCATGAGGAGGCCGTCGCGGGTGATGCCGGCGTTGGCCACCACGGCGCCCACGGGGCCAAGCTCCGCCTCCACCAGCGAGAACGCGGTGTCCACGGACTGCGTGTCGGTGACGTCGCCGTGCGCCGCGAACACCCCGGCCGGGCCCTCCCCGGAGCGGTGGATGGAGGCCACCGTGTGGCCGTCCGCCACGAGTCGCTCGGCGATTGCGCGTCCGATCCCCCGGTTCGCGCCGGTCACCACCACCACCTGGGGCGCTGAATCAGTTGAAGCATTCACGCCTACGAACCTACGCCAGGGGTCCACGCGGTGATGTTGCCGTACACACACAGCGTTTGGGGGGTTAGCCTCTACAGATGGGCACAAAGCGGAAGGGCGAGGAGGTCTACTCCATCACGTCCGCGAAGCGTGCCCTCTCCGAGGACCTGCACGACCGCAACATGCGCTACCTCTTCTCCATGGTGGTGCGCACGGTGTGCTTCGCGCTCATGATGGTCACCCCCTCCCCGTGGCGGTGGTTCTTCGCCGCGGGTGCCGTGATCATCCCCTACATTGCGGTCACCGTGGCGAACGCCGGCCGGGAGAGCGAGCGCCCGAAGGAGCGCAGCGGGATCGTGGTGGACCAGCGTTCCGTCCAGCTCTACGACCCCTCGAAGGAGTTCCTGCGGTGATCGATCAGGTCTGTTCCGCGCGCGGCTGCCGCGCGGATGCCGAGTACGCGCTGCTGTGGCGCAACCCGCGCATCCACGATGCCTCGCGCACCAAGATCTGGCTCGCGTGCGAGGACCACGGCGGCTCGCTCCACGAGTACCTCGCCTCGCGCGGCTTCCCCGTGGAGGCCAAGGCGGTGGGTGAGGTCTCCGACGACGACGTGGCCGCCTCCCGCCCGCCCCTCCCCTCCCAGCCCGCCCGCCCGCCGTCATCCCCGCCCTACCTCGCGCAGGGGGGCGCGGGGGCCCAGCCGGGGGCCGATCCGGGAGGCGGTGCCCTGTGACGGATCCAGGTACCCCGCGCGGCTTCCGCGAGAAGTACGGGTTCGTCCTGTCCTCGCGGTGGCTGGGCCTCATCGCGTTCGCGCTGGTGGCCTCGGTGGTGTGCGTGTTCCTGGGGCAGTGGCAGTGGGACCGCTACGAGGAGAAGGCATCCCGGCTGGACCGCATGGACGCCGCCTGGGACGCGCCGGCCCTCACGGTGGACGGGGCGCTGGAGGCCGGGCTCGCGGTCACCGAGTCCACCGAGTGGCGCCGGGCGGACCTCACCGGCGAGTACGTGGGCGAGGCCTGGGTGCGCAACCGCCCCGTGGACTCACGCCCGGTCTACCACCAGGTGGGGGTACTCCTGGTGGAGCGGGACGCCGGCCCGGTGGCCGTGGCCGTGAACCGCGGCTGGGTGTACGTGGACGATCCGATGCCGCCTCTGCCCGCCGGGCGCGTGGGCGAGGAGGTGCGCCTCCGGATCGACGAGCCGCCCTCCACCCGCACCGCCCCGCAGGGGCAGGCCTACAACTACAACGCCGGTGACATCGTGGCCGGCGCCGGGCTGGCCGATGCCCTGGCGGGCGTGCCGGTGCTGCAGGGAGTGGCCCAGGTGGAGGAGCCCGCGGCTGGGCTGGGGGCGCCGGTGCTTCCGGAGCGCTCGCTCGGCAACCACCTGTCCTACGCATTCCAGTGGTGGTTCTTCGCCGCCGCCATCCCCGTGGGTCTGGTGATCCTCGCCCGCCGGGAGGCGATGGACGAATTCGCCATGGCGGTGGCCGGGGTGGGGGCGCCGCGGCGTCGCTCTGCCCCCACGGACGAGGAACTGGAGGACCGGCTCGTGGAGGAGCAGCTCCGGTAGCTGGGGTGCCGTCAGGCGAGCGAGACGAGCTCCATGTAGTCATCGGACCACATGTCCTCATCCCCGTCCGGGAGGAGCAGCACGCGCTCCGGGTCCAGGGCGGCCACGGCGCCGTCGTCGTGGGTCACGAGCACCACGGCGCCCTTGTAGGTGGCCAGCGCCCCGAGGATCTCCTGCCGGGAGGCGGGATCGAGGTTGTTGGTGGGCTCGTCCAACAGCAGGACGTTGGCGGAGGAGACCACGAGGAGGGCGAGCGAGAGCCGGGTCTTCTCCCCGCCGGAGAGCACCCGGGCGGGCTTCTCGGCGTCCTCACCGGAGAACAGGAAGGAGCCGAGTACGGAGCGCACCCGGGTGTCATCCAGATCCGGGGCGGCGTGGCGGAGGTTCTCGTACACGGTGAGGTCCAGGTCCAGGTTCTCGTGCTCCTGGGCGTAGTAGCCGAGCTTGAGCCCGTGGCCCGGGACCACCTCGCCCGTGTCCGCCTCCTCCACGCCGGAGAGGAGCCGCAGCAGGGTGGTCTTGCCGGCGCCGTTGAGGCCGAGGACCACCACCTTGGAGCCGCGGTCGATCGCGAGGGAGACGTCCGTGAACACCTCGAGCGAGCCGTAGGACTTGGACAGGCCGTCGGCGGTCAGCGGCACGCGCCCGCACGGGGCGGGATCAGGGAAGCGGAGGGCCGCCACCTTGTCCTTCACCCGCACCTCCTCGAGGCCGCCCACGAGCCGCTCGGCCCGCTTGATCATCTGCTGGGCCGCCACGGCCTTGGTGGCCTTGGCCCGCATCTTCTCTGCCTGCGCCATCAGGGCGGAGGCCTTCTTCTCTGCGTTCGCGCGCTCGCGGCGGCGGCGGCGCTCGTCGTCGTCGCGGGCCTTCAAGTAGAGGTCCCAGCCCATGTGGTAGATGTCCAGCTCCGCGCGGTTCGCGTCCAGGTGGAACACGTTGTTGGTGACGGCCCGGAGCAGCTCCACATCGTGGGAGATCACCACGAGGCCGCCGGCGTAGGTGCGCAGGTGCTCGCGGAGCCACTGGAGCGAGTCCTGGTCCAGGTGGTTGGTGGGTTCGTCCAGCAGGAGGGTCTGTGCCTCGGAGAAGAGGATGCGGGCCAGTTCCACGCGGCGCCGCTGGCCACCGGAGAGTGTCTCGAGCGGCTGGTCCAGTACCCGCGCCGGGAGGCCGAGCGAGGCGGTGATGCGCGCGGCCTCGGACTCCGCGGCCCACCCGCCGGATGCGGTGAACTCGGCATCCAGGCGGGCGTGGCGCTCCATGGCCTTGGCCAGGCGGGAGCCCTCCGTGGTGGCCATCTCGTGCTCGGCGCGCTTGATGCGCCGCAGGATGCCCTCGATACCGCGGGCGGAGAGCACCCGGTCCCGGGCCCGCTCGTTCAGGTCACCGGCGCGCGAGTCCTGCGGGAGGTAGCCGATGGTGCCGCTGCGCTGGACCAGGCCGGTGTAGCTCATCGCATCGTTCGCGAGCTCCTCCCCCGCCAGCAGCCGGGTGAGGGTGGTCTTCCCGGCGCCGTTGCGGCCCACGAGCCCGATCCGCATCCCCTTGTCCACGCGGAAGGAGGCACCCCGGATCAGTTCCCGGGCGCCGATGCGCATGTGGAGGTCGGAGACGGTCAGCACGCCGGTCAGTATCTCAGGCATCGGGCGATGGGCCACAATATGATGAGCCGTAACCACGAGGAGGCCACGAATGACGTTCAACGAGGGCATCAAGCTCGACCCGAACCGCGTCAAGACATCGCGCGCGGGAACGGGCGCAGCCATTGGTGGAGTTGGCGGCATCATCGCCCTCCTCATCTACATGTTCACCGGCATGGACCTCTCCGGGATGATGGGCGGCGGTTCCACGAGCGAGCAGCCCGGTATGAGCCTGGACCACTGCGCGACCGAGGAGGACGCCGCCAACCGGTACGACGAGTGCCGGATGGTTGCCACCGCCCAGTCGCTGGACGACCTGTGGTCCGAGGCCCTCCCCCAGCAGACGAACGTGCGCTACCAGGAGCCCCGGTTCACGATCTTCGAGGGCGCCGTCAACACGGCATGCGGGCAGGCCACCTCAGCGGTGGGCCCGTTCTACTGCCCCGCGGACCAGGGCGTGTACCTGGACATCGGCTTCTTCCAGCAGCTCGAGACGCAGCTCGGCGCGGAGAACGCGCCGCTCGCGCAGATGTACATCGTGGCCCACGAGTGGGGCCACCACATCCAGAACCAGCTCGGCTTCATGAGCCAGGTGGACACCCGCCAGACCGGTGCGGACTCCGGCGCGGTGCGCCTCGAGCTGCAGGCCGACTGCCTGGCCGGCATGTGGGTGCGCCACGCCTCCTCCACCACGGACTCGCAGGGCACCGAGTTCCTGGTGCCGCCCACCGAGGAGGAGCTGCGCGACGCCCTCACCGCCGCCGGCGCCGTGGGCGATGACCGCATCCAGGAGCGCACGCAGGGCCGCGCGATCCCGGAGACGTTCAGCCACGGCACGTCCGAGCAGCGCATGCGCTGGTTCGCCCAGGGCTACGAGGGCGGCGACGTCCCCTCGTGCAACACGTTCGACGTCCCGGGCGGCCAGCTGTAGGGAGCCTCCCCGGGAAGCGGCTATCCCCGGGG
>CAZTOM010000003.1:0-3486 GCA_964615555.1 uncultured Actinomycetaceae bacterium | reverse complement strand
CGGGGTACCACCCGGACCACGGCGCTGGTGGGCTCGAGCGGCGCCGGGTCGTAGAGTTCCGTGCCCATCTGGGCGAGCAGGTCCTCGTAGCGCGCCTGCACGCGCGAGGGGGCGAGCGTGTTCGACTCCCAGACCTGCCCGTCCACCAGCGCCTGGATGGGGAAGAGCTCCTGGCGCCCCTCCGTGTCCACGGTTGCCCCGCTCCAGGAGATCCCGCTCACCCGTGCTCCACCTCCCGGTTCCACGGTGATCTCGGTGCGCACCAGCAGGCCCGTGGCGGTGGCGATGTTGCAGCACTTCTCGTCCTGGTTGGAGAGGAAGTTGCCCATGGAGTAGGCCACGTACATGCCCTCCCCGTCCGGGCCGCCGTCCAGCAGCTCGATCGCCTGGGGCACGTGCGGGTGGCCGCCCAGCACCACGTCCACGTTCCCGCCGCGCGCGAGGGTGGTGGAGATGTCCTCCTGCAGCCCGTCCGGGGACTTCCAGTACTCCTGGCCCCAGTGCGGCGTGAACACCACGATGTCCGCGCCGTCCGCCTTCGCCTGCTTGGCGAGCTGGTCGATCCTCCCCGCCTCGAGGGCGTGGAGGGAGTCCGCATACTGCGCGGGGTCCGTGTAGTCGTTGTGGAACGTGGTGGCGGACAGGTGCGCGATGGTGAGCTCCACCCCGTCCTTCTCCACCTCGTAGAACTGGGGGGAGACGGTCTCCTCAGGCGTCCGGCCGGTGCCGGTGTGCCCCATCCCCATCTCGTCCATGATCTGGAGCGTGTACTCGAGCCCGGCCACGCGGCGGTCGAGCGAGTGGTTGGTGGCGGTGGCGCACCCGTGCCAGCCCACCTCCAGGAGGGAGGAGATGAGCTCCTCCGGCGCTCCGAACACCGGGTAGGCGGAGACCTCCGTGCCCGGCGGTGCGAGCGGCACCTCGAGAGAGCACAGCGCGATGTCTGCGTTCTCGATCCACGGGCGTACGTGCTCCATCATGGGCGCGTAGTCGTAGGTCCCATCGCCCTGCGAGGCGTTGCGGTTGACGGTCGCGTGCGGCAGCACGTCGCCCGCCATCACCAGGGTGAACACCACCGGATCGGGTTCCGGCTCCGGGGTGGGCTCCGGGGTGGGTTCCGGCACCGGTTCCGGGCTCGGGATGGGGCTCGTCTCCGGCGACGGCGGAACCTCGGTTGGTCCGTCACCCGGCCCTGCGGTGGGCTCACCCCCGAACGCGTTCATCGACAGGGCGAGCCCCCCAGCTGCCACGGCCACCACCCCCACGGCCGCCACGCTGCGGCGCAGCGCGTAGTTGGGCCCGGTGTTCTTGGCGTGTCGCCCCACGAATGACTCCTACACGTTGAATCCGAGGGCCCTCAGTTGCTCCCTGCCCTCCATGGTGATCTTGTCAGGGCCCCACGGCGGGAGCCAAACCCAGTTGATCCGCACATCGTTCACGAGCCCCTCGAGGACCGCGTGGGCCTGCCCCTCGATCACGTCCGTGAGCGGGCACGCGGCCGAGGTCAGGGTCATGTCCAGGACGGCCTCGTTGTTCTGGTCGATCGTCACTCCGTACAGGAGCCCGAGGTCCACGATGTTGATCCCCAGCTCGGGGTCGATCACATCGCGCAGGGCCTCCTCCACGTCGGCTACGGTGGTGGCCATCAGCTCTCCTTCTGGTTGTGGTCGGTGGTGGCGAGGGCCTCCGCGGCGGCGGCCCGAAGGCCCATCCAGCCGAGGAGTGCGCACTTGATGCGGGCAGGATAGCGCGAGACGCCGATCAGGGCGGACGCATCCTCGAGCAGGTCCAGCCTCTCCTCGGGGAAGTCGCCGCGGGAGCGCATCATCTCCCGGAACGTCTCCCCCAGCTCCTCCGCGTGTTGCAGGGTGCCGCCGTCGGTGAGGTCGTGCATGAGGGAGAGGGAGGCCTGGGAGATGGAGCAGCCCACCCCGTCCCAGGCGATGTGCAGGAGTGGGCCCCCCTCCCCCTCCTCGAGGCGGACCTGCACGGTGGCCTGGTCGCCGCACGTGGGGTTCACCTGGAAGGAGGAGCCGTGCGGCTCGGGGAAGGCGCCGGCGCCGTGCCGTTCCCGCGCGTGGTCCATGATGACCTGCTGGTAGAGGGCTTCGAGGTTATCCATTGCTCACTCCGAAGAAGGGTCGCACGCCGGCGAGGGCCGCCAGGAAGGCGTCCACTTCGGCGCGGGTGGTGAAGGGGCCGAGCGAGGCGCGCACGGAGGACTGGGCCCCGAGGCGCCGGTGCACGGGCTGGGCGCAGTGGTGTCCCACGCGCACGGCGATACCGGCGGCGTCGAGGACCTGGGAGGCGTCGTGCGGGTGGACGCCGTCCACCACGAACGAGACGGCCCCCACGCGATCCTCCGCGGTGGTGGGTCCGAGCACCCGGATGCCCTCCACGTCCGCGAGGCCGGCGAGGAGGTGGGCGGTGAGCTCGTGCTCGTGGGCGGCAAGCTGGTCCATGCCGATCCACTCGAGGTACTCCACCGCGGCCGCCCATGCCGCCACCTGGGCGGTGGCCTGGCTGCCGGCCTCGAACCGGGCCGGGGGCGGCAGGAAGGTGGCCGACTCCATGGTGACCACCTCCACCATGGACCCGCCCGTGTTGAAGGGCGGCAGGGCCGCCAGGAGCTCCTCGCGGGCCCACAGGACCCCCACGCCGGTGGGGCCCAGCATCTTGTGCGCGGAGAACGCGGCGGCGTCCACGCCGAGTGCGGGCAGGTTCACCGGCAGGTGGGGTACGGACTGGCAGGCGTCCAGCACGGTGAGGGCACCCACGGCCTTCGCGGCGGCCACGATCTGGTCCACCGGGGAGATCGCGCCGGTCACGTTGGAGGCGTGCGTGAAGGCCACCACCTTCGTATTCGGGGTGATCCGGTCCAGGGTGGACAGGTCGATGCGGCCCTCATCGGTCAGCCCCAGCCACGCGAGGGTGGCGCCGGTGCGGCGGGCGAGCTGCTGCCACGGGACAAGGTTGGCGTGGTGCTCCGCCTCGGTGACCACGATCTGGTCACCTGGCCCCAGCACGAGGCGGGGGTCCGGACCGGGGCGGGTTCCGCCGTCGGGAGAAGCAGAATCGAGGGTGGCGTTCTGGAGGGCGTACGCGAGGAGGTTGAGCGCCTCGGTGGCGTTGCGCGTGAAGACGATCTCCTCGAAGGCCCCACCCACGAACCGGGCGACGGCCTCACGGCCCGACTCGTAGGCGTCGGTGGCCTCCTCCGCCACGGCGTGGGCGCCGCGGTGCACGGCGGCGTTCGTCTCCCGGTAGAAGCGGGCCTCGGCCTCCACCACCTGCTCGGGACGCAGGGAGGTGGCCCCGGAGTCCAGGTAGACGAGCGGGTGGCCGCGGACCTGGCGGTCCAGGATCGGGAAGTCCGCGCGCACAGCGGCGATCCCCGCCTCGGACGCGAGGTCCGGGCGGGGACGGCCGCGGGGAGAGGAGGGCATAAGGCGCGCGCCAGGAAGCGGTAGTAGCCCACGGACTAGA
>CAZTOM010000002.1:21778-26721 GCA_964615555.1 uncultured Actinomycetaceae bacterium | reverse complement strand
GATGCTGGACCTCGGCTTCCTCCCGGACGTGGAGAAGATCCTCGCCAAGACTCCGGGCGGCCGCCAGACCATGCTGTTCTCCGCCACCATGCCCGGCGCCGTGGTGGCGCTCGCGCGCCGCTACATGCGCCAGCCCACCCACATCCGCGCCGCCGATCCGCGTGACCCCTCCAAGACCGTGGCCACCGTGAAGCAGGTGGTCTACCGGGCCCACGCCATGAACAAGGTGGAGCTGCTCACCCGCGTCCTCCAGGCCCGCGGCCGGGGGCTCACCATCATCTTCGCGCGTACCAAGCGCACGGTGGCGAACGTGGCGGAGCAGCTCGAGGAGCGCGGCTTCGCGGTTGCGGCCCTCCACGGGGACCTCGGTCAGGGCGCCCGCGAGCAGGCGCTGCGGGCCTTCCGCAACGGCAAGGTCGACGTGCTGGTGGCCACCGATGTGGCCGCCCGCGGCATCGACGTGGAGAACGTGACCCACGTAATCAACTACCAGTGCCCGGAGGACGAGAAGATCTACCTCCACCGCGTGGGCCGCACCGGCCGCGCGGGTCTCTCCGGCACCGCGATCACGCTCGTGGACTGGGATGACACCCCCCGCTGGTCGCTCATCAACAAGGCCCTCGAGTTCGGCGCCGCCGAGCCCGTGGAGACCTACCACACCTCCTCCCACCTCTACACGGACCTAGACATCCCGGAGGACGTCACCGGCCGCCTGCCGCGCTCCGAGCGCACCCGCGCCGGCCTGGACGCCGAGGTGCTCGAGGACGTGGAGGGCGGCGTGGGCCGCGGGGCGCGCGGTGGCTCCCGTGGCCGCGGCGGCTCGCGCGGTGGGTCGCGTGACGGTTCGCGCGGCGGCTCCCGTGGGGGCCGTTCCCGGGGCGACGGCGCGGGCCGCGGTGAGCGGTCCGGCGGCACTTCCGGCGGGCGCACCTCGGGTGAGGACGGCGCACCGCAGCGGACGGGCCGGCCCAGGCGCCGCCGTCGCCGCAGCGGTTCCGGAGGCACCGCCAACTAGGACCCGGTGCCGCCCCGGACGTGCGGTGGTGCACCTGACGCGCGGTGGAGCCGGCGCAGGCGCGCAGCAGCGGGACCGCGGCCGGCCCTAGGGCCGCAGCACCTCCAGGTTCCCGGCGGCCTCGATCATGCCCAGCACCTCGGGGGTGGTGAGGCCCTCCCCGAGGCGGTTGGGCTTACCGGTGCCGTGGTAGTCCGATGATCCGGTCACCTGCACCCCCAGCAGGGAGGCGAGCGCGTGGGCCCGCGTCCGCTCGGCGGGGGTGTGGTCTCGGTGGTCGGCCTCGATGGCGAAGAGGCCGGCGTCCACCAGCTCGCCGATCTCCCCGTCCGTGAGCGGGGCGCTGCGGCGGGCCATGAACGGGTGGGCGAGCACGGCCACTCCCCCGGCAGCCACGATCGCTTCCACCACCTCACGGGGCGTGGGCGCGTCGATATGCACGTAGTAGGGGCCCTTCTTCTTCAGCGCCCCCTCGAACGCGGCCGTGCGGTCGGGGTAGACGCCCGCCGCCACGAGCGCGTCCGCCATGTGGGGCCGGCCCACCGTGGTGGGATCGCCCGCCTGCGCCTGGACGTCCTCCCACGTGATCGGGAAGTCCGCCGCGAGCCGCTCCACCATCGCGCGGGCCCGCCGGGGCCGGCGCGTGCGGTTCTCCTCCAGGAGCGGGGCGAGGCGGGCCGGGTCGTGCAGGTAGGACAGGATGTGCTGGGAGCCCCCGTGCAGCGAGCTCGTCACCTCCACCGCCCGCACCAGGCCCACCCCGCTCTCCCCCACCGCGCCCGCCGCCTCGGCCCACCCGGCGTCCGTGTCATGGTCCGCGAGCGCCACCACGCCGAGGCCCGCCCGGGCGGCAGCGTGCATCAGCTCGCGGGGGGTGTCGGTGCCGTCGGAGCGGGAGGAGTGGGTGTGGAGGTCGATGCGCATAGGACGAGGCTAGCCAAGGAGCGGTACTCTCATCGGGTGACACAACCCCCGGTTACGGATAGCGACGTCCGTCCCACCCGCCCGGAGCGGCTCGACCGCCTCCCCTGGACCCGCCTGCACACGAAGCTGCTGGGCGGCTCCGGTGTGGGCTGGGCGCTGGACGCGATGGACGTGGGCCTCATCTCTTTCATCATGGCCGCCCTCATCCAGGAGTGGGGGCTGAGCTCCACCGAGGCCTCGTGGCTCGGCTCCATCGGATTCGTGGGCATGGCCGTGGGTGCCTCCCTGGGTGGCCTGCTGGCGGACCGGATCGGCCGCCGCCAGGTGTTCGCCCTCACCCTCCTGGTCTATGGGATCGCCACGGGTGTTTCCGCGCTGTCCACCGGCCTCATCATGCTGATCACCCTGCGGTTCGTGGTGGGCCTCGGCCTCGGTGCGGAGCTTCCGGTGGCCTCCACCCTGGTCTCGGAGTTCGCGCCGCGGAAGATCCGGGGGCGCGTGGTGGTGATCCTCGAGTCCTTCTGGGCCGTGGGCTGGTTCATGGCCGCCCTGATCGGCTTCCTGGTGGTGCCGAACTTCGAGAGCGGCTGGCGCTGGGCGCTCGCGCTCGGCGCGGTCCCCGCCGTGTGGGCGCTCGTGATCCGCTGGCACCTCCCGGAGTCCGTGCGGTTCCTGGAGGCGCGCGGCCGGCACGATGAGGCCGAGGCCGTGGTCCGCGAGTTCGAAGAGGCCGCAGGGGTGGAGTACGTGGAGTCCCGCCCCATCGAGCCCGCCCCCACCACGAGCTTCGGCGAGTTGTGGGCCTCCCGGTTCCGGAAGCGCATGATCGCGCTCTCGCTCACGTGGTTCGGGATCAACTTCGCCTACTACGGGGCCTTCATCTGGCTGCCGTCCCTGCTGGCGGACAAGGGAATGTCCCTCTCGCGGTCCTTCGGGTACACGCTCATCATCACGTTCGCCCAGCTCCCCGGCTACGCGGTGGCCGCCTGGCTGATCGAGAAGTGGGGCCGGCGCCCCACCCTCGCCACCTTCCTCGCGGGAAGCGCCGCCTCCGCGGCCGCGTTCGGGTTTGCCATCAACGCGGCGGAGCCGGACCCCACCGCGGGCCTTGCCAGCGTGTGGGTGGTGGTGCTGTGCGGCTGCCTGCTCTCCTTCTTCAACCTGGGCGCGTGGGGTGCCCTCTACGCGATCACGCCGGAGGTCTTCCCCACCTCGTTCCGGGGAGCCGGCTCCGGTGCTGCCACGGCCTTCGGCCGGATCGCCGCGATGAGTGCGCCCCTGCTGGTGCCCGTGCTCATGGCCGCCGGTGGGCTGGTGCTCGCCTTCTCCGTGCTGGGCGTGAGCTTCCTGCTCGCCACGGTGGCGTGCCTCTACCTGCCGGAGATGACCGACGAGGCCCTCGAGGAACGCTGAGCGCTACCCGGTGATGGCGCGCAGCTCCATCTCGTTCATGGTGGCGAAGCGGATCTCCTGCGAGCGCGGATCGTTGGTGCCGTTGATGAAGTAGTCGGTGGTGAACGTGCGACCGCTCTCGAAGGTGTAGGTGGCCGTCATCTTGGTGATGGTGCGCGGGCGCGGGGCACCGCTCAGCACCATCGTGGAGGCGTTGAACCTCATGCCTGCGGGGATCCCGTCCACGCGGACGCCGGTGGCCATCTCCTCGTCGATCGCCGCCCCGAGCTTGATCTGCACGGGCTGGGCCGCCCGCAGCACGATCATGGCCGCGCCCCCCACGTTGAGCACCTGCATCTCGCCCTCGATGATGTCCGGTCCGCCCACTCCCGGATCGATCGGGCCGCCGTCGAAGCCCGGGTCGATGGGGCCGATCGGCCCGCCCAGGAAATCACCCGGGACGTCACCGGGGTACCCACCGGGGAAGTCACCGGGGTACTCGCCTGGGTCTCCTCCCGGGAACTCCCCGCCCGGGTCTCCGGGGCACTCGCACGGGCAGAGGTCCGGATCGGTCGGGCACTCGCCGTCGGTCGGGTCGTCGGTGGGGTCATCCGTCGGATCGTCCGTGGGGTCATCCGTCGGATCGTCCGTGGGGTCATCCGTGGGGTCATCCGTCGGATCATCCGTCGGGTCATCGGTCGGATCATCGGTGGGATCCCCGCCGGGAACCCGGCCCACGATCCCGATCTCGAAGTCCGCGCTCACGGCAGGGCCCTCGAGCGTCACCAGCCACACGGTCTCCTCCGCGGTGCCGCACTGGCCGAGGCCCGGCACGGCGAACGCGCCGTTCACCACGGCCACGGGGATCGCGGTGAGCTCGCACTCCCCCTCGGCGGCGGTGCCGGAGAGCGTGTAGTCGTGGTCCTTGAACGTGGTGGCGAACGTGGGGGTGGAGGTGGCCAACCATCCGGGCGCGCCGTCCACGAGGTGGGTGTAGTTCGCTCCCGTAATGCCCTCGGCGGGGAACCACGGCGCGCGCACCACATTCGCGCACCCCTCCACGGCGGTGGCGGGCGTGGCACAGAACTCGAGCGTCGCATAGTCCGTCCAGGAGCCCCCGGCCAGGTCCACGGTGCCCACTCCCGCGCTCACGCCCAGTGACCCCCCGGATCCGTCCGGGAGCCGCATCGCATAGGTGCCGTCGGCGAGTCGGACGGCGAACGTGGCCCCGTCGAGGTCCGTGTAGGCGCCCTGCTGGAGGATCACGGCGTCCGCCACGGGCGGCGCTGCGTCGGCGCCACCGGCGTTGATGATGCCCACCGCCGCCAGCGGGATCACGGCCACGGCCGCCACGGCTACTCGAGCCACCAGAGAGGTTCTCACCCCACGCCTCCTCACGTGCACGCGCCCACGGGTGCACGCCCAGCCTAGGAGCGCCATCACCCCTGCCACGTCACCCCACGGACGGAATCGGCCCCGCCTCCTCCCTCCACGGTCCGAGGGCTCAGGGCGCCAGGCGCTCGCGCACCCACGCACCGCCCTCCCGGCGGTAGCGGAGCCGGTCGTGGAACCGTGCCTCGCGGCCCTGCCAGAACTCCCACACGGCAGGCTC
>CAZTOM010000002.1:13703-21678 GCA_964615555.1 uncultured Actinomycetaceae bacterium | reverse complement strand
CCGCTCAGGCCCATCCCGCTCAGGCCCGCCACCATGCTCAAGCCCGCCACCATGCTCAAGCCCGCCGCCGTGCTCGGACCCACCGCCGTGAGCGGTGAGCGCCGCCTCGTACAGCGCATCCAGCTCGGCCCGGGAGCCCACCACCTCGGACTGGGGAGAGGCGAGTGCCGCGATCCGGGAACCGAGCGGCCGGGAGTGGAAGTAGGCGTCGGACTCCGCTGCCGGTACCTGCACCACCGTCCCCTCGGCGCGCACCTGCCGTTCGAGGGGACCCCAGTAGAACACCACCGCGGCGGCGGGATTCTGGGCGAGCTCCCGGCCCTTGCGGGAGGTGTGGTTGGTGTACCAGACCAGCCCCTCGCCGTCGTGGCCCTTAAGGAGGACGGTGCGGGCGGAGGGGCGGCCATCGGGGGTGGCGGTGGCGAGCACCATGGCGCCGGGCTCCCAGCCGGGTACCTCCACGTCCCGGGCCTCGGCGAGCCAGCGGGAGAAGAGGTCGAACGGGTCGGCGGAGGCGGCCTGCTCGTCGAGTACACCCATCCCGTAGCTCCTTCGCAGGTTGCCGATGTCCATGGCACGAGGCTAGCGGGACGTAGGCTGGGGGCATGACCGAGCAGACCACCACCCCTGACGACCAGCCCCTCGAGGACCGCGGCTCCAACCGCTCCCAGCGCCCCACCTCGCAGGCGTTCCGCGAGTTCATCGGCGCCAACTGGGGGCCGCGCCCGGACCAGCTCCCGCAGCGAATGGACTCCGCGGGCTCGGCGGCGAACAACCGTGCGAACATCGGCGCGCAGTTCCCGGGCGAGCGCCTGGTGGTCCCGGCGGGCCAACTGGTGGTGCGCTCCAATGACACGGACTACCGCTTCCGCCCCCACAGCGCGTTCGCGCACCTCACGGGCCTCGGGACGGACCAGATGCCGGACGCCGTGCTCGTGCTCGAGCCCAACCAGACCGATGGCGGGGAGCCGGTCACCGAGGGCGGGACCCACACGGCCACCCTCTACTTCCGGCCGCGCGCCGAACGAGACACGGAGGAGTTCTACGCGGACTCCCGCTACGGCGAGCTCTGGGTGGGGGTGCGCCCCTCGCTGGAGGAGGTGGAGGCCGCCACCGGCATCACGTGCGCACACATCGAGACCTTCGGGGACGCGGTGGCCAAGGACGCCGGGCAGGTGACCGTGCGGGTGGTGCCGCAGGCGGACGAGGCGATCACCGCCGTCGTGAGGAAGGCGCAGCAGGAGGCGGGCGTGCAGGCGGAGGCGGCCCAGGATGCCCTGCTGGCCGAGCGCCTGTCCGAACTACGGCTCGTCAAGGACGCCTGGGAGATCGGGGAGATGCGCAAGGCCGTGGACGCCACCAAGGCCGGCTTCGAGGCGATGATCCGCTCCCTCCCGCGCGCCACGGAGCACCCGCGCGGCGAGCGCGTGATCGAGGGCGCGTTCGCGGCCGTCTCGCGTGAGGAGGGCAACGGGCTCGGGTACGAGACGATCGCCGCCTCCGGCAACAACGCCAACACGCTCCACTGGATCAACAACGATGGCGAGGTGCGCCCGGGGGACATGGTCCTCATCGACGCCGGTGTGGAGGTGGACTCCCTCTACACGGCGGACATCACCCGCACCATCCCGGTGGACGGGACCTTCACCGAGCCGCAACGGAAGGTCTACCAGGCGGTGCTGGACGCGGCAGACGCCTCGTTTGCGCGCGCCCAGGAGGTGCGGGAGGACGGCTCACGGCCGCGCTTCCGTGAGCTGCACGAGGCGGCGATGGAGGTGCTCGCCCACCGGCTGGCGGACTGGGGGATGCTGCCCGTCTCCGCGGAGGAGTCCCTGAAGCCGGAGGGCCAGTACCACCGCCGCTGGATGGTGCACGGCACCTCCCACCACCTCGGGATCGACGTGCACGACTGCGCGCAGGCGCGGCGGGACATGTACCTGGACGGCGAGCTGGCCGAGGGCATGGTGTTCACGATCGAGCCGGGCCTCTACTTCCGCGCGGACGACCTCGCAGTGCCCGAGGAGATGCGCGGGATGGCCGTGCGGATCGAGGACGACATCCTTGTGACCCCCGAGGGCGCCGAGCGCCTCTCCGCGCACATCCCCCGTGAGGCCGCGGAAGTGGAGGCGTGGGTACAGGGACTGCTCGCGCAGTAGTGCGGGCGTGGCCTCGCGCCACGGGACGGACCACCCGGCTCAACGGATTGGGATGTCCTACTCTCCGAGCGCGCTGACGAGAAACTGGTCCCCGCGACCCAGGCAGTTGCCGGACAGGAGGTCCTCCAGTGGATACAGGCCTCCCATGACCGAAACCTGCTCGCCAACGGTCAATTCACGTTCCCCCAAGATCACCGTCTTGTCATCTGCGTGCCACTTGGCAGTCTCGGGGAATGCAACGGGGACCGGCTCTGGAAGATCCGCGCGGATCACAAGGCAGCCATCCACGATCACAAGCTCTCCCTCCAGGAGAGCCGTCCCGTGGCCCTCACCCTGCGAACTGAATGTCGCGTAAGGAGCGTCCTCTACGTTTATCGGGGTCCTCGACGAGATCAGCGCAACCGACCGTCATTGCGGCCGCGACGAGCAGGAGAGTGATTCCTCGGGTCAGCCCTCGTGGCACTGCCGGCCTCCTATGGATTCGTGGGCCGGCGTGGTACGGCACGGCGGAGAATCATTGCTTGGTCAACCGTCGTAGAGAGTTCCTGGGGCGTGCTCCAGTTTCGAATAGACAGACAGAGTACTGGAGCCACCCTTGTGGATCCCCACGGGGCTCCGTACGTCACCCCACCATGGACCACCGCTGTCCCCACCAGAGCTCCCCACTCCAACGCTGCCGAATGAAGCGTTGCAAGTGGTACCAGGACATGCCCCCGCCCAAGTTGGCGTGTAATAGATACTGCGCACGGTTCCACAACGGTATCCCGTCGCTTTCCCTCGGCTACAGATCGTCGCGCCGACGTAAGTGCTGATCGGAGCGCCAACCCTCGTCGCAGTGGTTGAATTACTTCCGTAGAAGCTATTGGCAATGACATCTCCAGGCGCAATGGCGCGACATATGTCTGGACGGCGAGCTCGCCGAGGACACGGAGGGCGGCCACCGTTCGGGCCCTCGCCGGGTACGGGCGCTCTTGGCTGTCTCAAATCATCAGGCAACCTGGCTCAGTCCTTCGAGCTCGATTGCTCAAGTCTTCCAGTCAGGGCGCTCAAGTCTTCGAGTCAATGAGAGAATGGCTGTCCTGAGTCAGGGGGAGATACTCCGACAGACGACACCGGAGCGGTTCATCGACTGACTGGTGGCCGGCGCGGTTGGATCGGACATTTCTGCCCTCGATCCCGAAGAGGTGGTTCGCGGCCGCTACCCGCCCACAATCCGGCGCTCCGCCGAACGGGCACGCGACTGGCTTCTCTCGTGCGTGGAACGTCTTGCTGTCCACGATGTCCGGGATTTCCACGCTGGAGGATTAGCAGACCACATGGGGACCTTCTCACGCTTCTCGGCGCGGGGGGAATGCAGGAACTTGACAAGTCCAAGATCAGCCGGAGCCTCGGTATCGACGCGACGGTGGACAGCTATCTTCGAGTGGCCCAGAACATGCCCCTCACCGCAACGCTCCCGGCATGGGGCAGGAGGCTGCATGGCAGGATTGCGAAACGGCCGAAGATCAGGCTCGACGACACGGGGCTCAGTGCGGCCCTCACCGGGTTCACCGCCGCCTAGGCATCGAGCTTTGGGGACCGAGAGTACTACGGAAGCCTGGTGGAACAGTTTGTGGCGCTCGAGCTTCTCAAACTGCGGGGCTGGAGCGACGAGCGTTACGCACTCCACCACTTCAGGGACCTCGATGGACTTGAGGTGGACCTCATTGCTGAGTTGTCAGTTGGCATGCTCGTGGCGTTCCAGATGAAAGCCTCGCAGACTGTGACCGCGTCGTAGCGCAACCTGGACCGCTTCCGGGAACGCTTCTCCGATCGTCAGACCACCTCGGTTCTCCTTCGCGGCGGCACCCAGGTGGCCCACATCGGCGGGTGGCTCCACGTGCTGCCGATCCCAAGCCTGTGGCAGCACTGACGCCTCTACAACTCCATGGTCATAAACACGCTGGCCGGGTCCTTCCGGTAGCGGCCGAACGGTCCCGTGACCTGGAACCCGCGGCGCTCGTAGAGGTGGCGGGCGGGCTCGAAGAAGTCCTCGGCCCCCACCTGCAGGGAGATCCGGCGGAACCCCGCCGAGGCAGCGTCCTCGAGCAGGCGGGCCAGGAGCGCTGCGGCCACGCCCCGGCGGCGTGCGGCGGCCACGGTGCGCATGGAGGTGAGTTCGCCGTGCCCCTCCTCCACGGGCAGGAGTGCCACGATCCCCACCACGCGGCCGTCGGACCATGCGGCCCAGAGCTGGGCGCCGGAGGAGGCGAGGGCGGTCTGGAGCGGGAGGTGCTCCGTGTCTCCCCCGAACTCGGCCTCCATCTCGCGGGCGTGCTCGCGCAGCATCGCGGAGACAGATGGATCAGTCGCCTGGGCAGTGGTGATGTGGATGGACATGTCGACTCCTCACGCAGAGCAGCGCTTTACCGTTACTTTATCTCAGGGTCCGCTGGGGGTCC
This sequence comes from uncultured Actinomycetaceae bacterium, assembly GCA_964615555.1. Classification (GTDB taxonomy): domain Bacteria; phylum Actinomycetota; class Actinomycetes; order Actinomycetales; family Actinomycetaceae; genus JAAZBW01. Next base: position 17,081 of record CAZTOM010000002.1, on the reverse strand, counting down.
TGTCCGAGGTACTTGCGGGCGAAGTCGAGGGACCTCGCGAGGTCGTCGTCACGCCGCGGCGTGGACTTGCCGCGGGTGATGACCTCCACGCACACCTGGCCCTGGAAGTCGCGGTTCGCGAGGAGCTGGAGCACCTCGGCGGCCCGCTGGTTTCCCTCGCCCGGAACCAGGTGCTCGTCCTTGAAGTTGTTCCGCCCGTCGGTGAGGTGGAGGTGCTTGAGCCGGTCCCCCAGCTCAATGGCCATGGCCAGCCCGTCCGATCGGGACGTGGCGGCATGGGACAGGTCCAGGGTGACGGACGGGTAGGGCAGGGAGATCGGGTCCCAGTGGGGGCGGTAGATCACCCAGTCGTGGGCGATCCGCCAGGGGTACATGTTCTCCACGGCCATGATCACCCCGCTCTCCCGCTCCCGCTGTGCCACGCCCTCCACGAACTCGCGGTGGTAGGGGCGCTGCCACATGAAGGGCGGGTGGAGGACCACCACCTTCGCACCCACGGCCTTGGCGAGGGCCACGGAGCGGTCCACCTTCTCCCACGCCTTGCCCCACACCCGCTGGGTGAAGAAGAGGGTGGGCGCGTGGATGGACATCACGGGAAGCTGGTAGGCGTTCACGAGGTCCACGAGCTCCACCGCATCGCGGGAGGCCGGGTCGAGGACCATCACCTCCACGCCGTCGTACCCGAGGTCCCGGGCCAGGGCGAACGTGAGCTCGACACCGCCGGGGTAGACGGAGGAGGTGGAGAGGGTCACCGGGATGGCCACACGTCCACCCTATGCCCTACGCGCGGGGGCTGTCCCCGGGCTGCGCCGCATCTCCCACCTGCGGTGCGTCCGCTCCGGGGGCGAGCCGCTCCCCATACTGCGGGCCACCCGCCTGCGGCACGTCCGCTCCGGGCGCGATACGCTCCCCGTACTGCGGGGGCTGGGTCAGGTCCACCTCGCGGGCGGGCGTGCCCGGCCGGGTGATGATCCCGGCCTCGGCCAGGAGCTCCTTCGCGCGGGACACGTGCTCCTTGGCGCACTGCAGGCCGTAGCGGGTGGCCACCACGCCCTGACCGGTGGAGGAGAAGTCGCGCTGCCCGCCGGACATGGCATACAGGAGGCCCTGCATGAGGGCGAACCCGATCGCGCCGGCCAGCATCCACACCAGCACCAGGCTCCACGGGGCATCCGGGATCAGCAGCACGAAGAACAAGGAGAGCATGAGTCCGAAGAACGCGCCCGAGAGCGCGCCGGATCCCAGCACCTTCGCCCACGTGATCCGGCCGGTCACGCGCTCCACCATCTTCAGGTCCGTTCCCACGATGGTGAGGGCCTCCACTGGGAAGTCCGCATCCGCGAGCGTGTCCACGGCCTTGGAGGCGTCGGGGTAGTTCTCGAAGGAGGCGATCTCGGTGCCCACGGGCACCACGGGGATCCGAGGACTGGTCATCTGTGTCATGCCTGTAATTATCCGCCTACTTCCGGTTTGGCGCTCGCGGGCGTGCAACCTGTGAGCGCATAGGCTAGGGGCCATGATCATCACTGCGCGCACCTCCGCACCCTCGCGGGTGTTCATCGCGCGCCTCGTGGGTACCTCCGTGTTCGATCCGCTCGGCGATGAGGTGGGCAAGGTCCACGACGTGGTCACCATCATCCGCCCCACGGGCGCGCCCCGCGTGGTGGGGCTCGTGGTGGAGGTGACCGGCCGGCGCCGCGTCTTCCTCCCCCTCACCCGCGTCACGGGGATCGAGCCGGGCTCGGTGATCACCACGGGCCTGCTGAACATGCGGCGCTTCGAGCAGCGCAGCGTGGAGACGCTTGTGCTCGCCGAACTGCTCGACCGCCAGGTGGAGCCCACGGACGGCTCCGGCCCCGTGGTAATCGAGGACGTGGCGATGGAGCAGCAGCGCTCCCGGGACTGGGTCCTCACGCAACTGTTCGTGCGCCGCCGCGAGGGCTCCCGCCTGTTCCGACGCGGGGACACCTCCCTCATGTCCATCGACGACGTGCGCGGCCTTGGTCCGTCGGCCGAGGTCCAGGGGGCCACCTCCCTGCTCGCCACCCTGGGCGACCTGAAGGCCGCCGACCTCGCCGACGTCCTGCACGACCTGCCCGAGGCGCGCCGCTTCGAGGTGGCGGCGGAGCTGGACAACGAGCGCCTCGCGGACGTGCTGGAGGAGCTCGGGGACGAGGACCGCGTGGAGATTCTCTCCGCCCTGGATGCCGCCCGCGCCGCGGACGTGCTGGACGTCATGCAGCCCGATGACGCCGCTGACCTCGTGGCCGAGCTCCCGGAGCACCAGGCCGCCGCGCTACTCGAGCTGATGGAGCCGGAGGAGGCGGAGGACGTGCGCCGCCTGCTCGCCTACGAGGAGGACGAGGCCGGCGGCCTCATGACCACCGAGCCCATCATCCTGCCGCCGGAGGCCACGATCGCCACGGCGCTCGCCCAGGCCCGCCGCCAGGACATCGCCCCCGCGCTGGCTGCGATGGTGATCGTGTGCCGTCCCCCGCTCGAGACCCCCACGGGGCGCTACCTGGGCGTGCTCCACCTCCAGCGGGCGCTGCGCGAGCCGCCGAGCGATCCGATCGGAAACCACCTGGACACGGACCTCGAGGCCGTCCTGCCCACCGACTCGCTCCTGCGGGTGACCCGCCAGCTCGCCACCTACAACTACACCGCCGTCCCCGTGGTGGACCAGGAGCGGCACGTGCTCGGTGCCATCTCCGTGGACGACGTGCTCGATGCCCTGCTGCCCGAGAACTGGCGTGACCTCGACGACCACGAGGAGGTGGACCATGGCTGACCGCCTGGACACCCCCCGGGAGTCCCGCTTCCGCCTCCCACGCGTCTCGCTGCAGTCCGAGGCCGTCTCCCGGGTCTCCGAGGGGATCGCGCGCTTCACCGGAACCGCGCAGTTCCTCGTGTGGCTCACCGTGTTCGTGGTGCTGTGGCTCGCCTGGAACTCCCTGGCCCCCGAGCAGCTCCGCTTCGACTCCGCGGCGCTCGGCTTCACGGCCCTCACCCTCATGCTCTCCCTGCAGGCCTCCTACGCGGCCCCGCTGATCCTGCTCGCCCAGAACCGTCAGGACGCCCGCGACCGCGTGCTCGCCGAGCAGGACCGCCAGCGCGCCGAACGCAACCTCGCGGACACGGAGTACCTGGCCCGCGAGATCGCCGCCCTTCGCATGGCCCTCGGTGAGGTGGCCACCCGCGACTACGTGCGCGGCGAACTGCGCGACCTCATGTCCGACCTCCTCTCCGACCGCGACGAACGCGACGACCGCTTCCGCGCCGAACTACTCGCGCTCCTCCAGAGGCAGGACGACGACGCCGGCCCCCTCCCCCCGTCCCCGCACCACCCGCAGGGGTAGGACGACGACGCCGGCCCCC
>CAZTOM010000002.1:5856-13603 GCA_964615555.1 uncultured Actinomycetaceae bacterium | reverse complement strand
GCCCCCGTCCGCCGTCGGGACACCTCACGCGGAAGAACTCCCGCGGAGGGGAGGGTGCGGCGGACAGGTAGGATCGAGGGCATGTCTCTTCCCACTGTTGACGCCGTCCGCGAGGCCCTCACCAAGGTCAACGACCCCGAGATCCGCCGACCCATCACCGAGCTGGACATGGTCCGCTCGGTGGAGGTGGGCGAGGACGGGATCGTGGTGGTGGGGATCGACCTGACCACCGCCGGATGCCCGCTGAAGGACACCATCACGCGTGATGTGCGCGCCGCCGTCTTAGAGGTGGAGGGCGTGGCCGGCGTGGAGGTGGCCATGGGCGTAATGAGCGAGGAGCAGCGCGCCGAACTGCGCACCAAGCTGCGCGGCGGCACCCCGGAGCCCGTGATCCCCTTCACCCAGCCGGGCAACCTCACACGCGTCTACGCGATCACGTCCGGCAAGGGCGGGGTGGGAAAATCGTCCGTGACGGCGAACCTGGCGGCGGCGCTCGCCGCGAAGGGCCTCAAGGTGGGCGTGGTGGACGCGGACATCTACGGCTTCTCCATCCCGCGGATGCTGGGCGTGGAGCACCCTCCCACCAAGCTGGATGACATGATCGTGCCGCCGGTGGCGCGCGACGTGAAGGTGATCTCGATCGGCATGTTCGCCGCCCCCGGGACACCCGTGGTGTGGCGCGGGCCCATGCTCCACCGGGCGCTCCAGCAGTTCTTCGGCGACGTGTTCTGGGGTGACCTCGACATCCTCCTGCTGGACCTGCCGCCGGGCACCGGGGACATCGCGATCTCCGTGGCCCAGCTGGTTCCGAACTCGGAGATTATCGTGGTCACCACCCCGCAGGCCGCCGCCTCCGAGGTGGCGCAGCGCGCCGGGGCCCTGGCCGCGCAGACCCGCCAGAACGTGGTGGGCGTGATCGAGAACATGAGCTGGATGGAGACCCCGGACGGCGGGAAGCTGGAGCTGTTCGGCTCGGGCGGCGGGGCGCAGGTGGCAGGCTGGCTCTCCGAGTCGCTGGGCTACGAGGTGCCCCTCCTCACCCAGGTGCCGATCGACGTCCGCCTGCGCGAGGGCGCCGACGAGGGTGAGCCCGTGGTGCTCTCCCACCCCGACTCCCCCGCTGCGGCCGCGCTCCAGGGCGTGGCGGACAAGCTCGCCGCCCGCGCCCGCGGACTGGTGGGCCGCCAGCTCGGCATCACCCCCACGAACCGCTAGGAGGCCCCACGTGCTCGGCATCAACGGCTGGGAGGCACTCGTCCTCCTGGTGGTGGTGCTGCTCGTGGTGGGCCCGGACAAGCTGCCGGAGATCACCCGCCAGGTGGCGGGCTGGCTGCGGGCGGTCCGCGAGTTCATCCAGGGAGCGCGCGAGACCGTGAAGCGGGAGATCGGGGAGGACGTGGACCTCGCCTCGCTCGATCCACGCCAGTACGATCCGCGCCGCGTGGTGCGGGAGGCACTGTTCGACGAACCGCCCGCGAAGCCCTCCGGCTCCCGGCCCGCGGGCCCGCGCATGTGGGACCCGGGCGGGCGCGGAATCGCACCTCCCGTTGCCGGTGCCCCGTTCGACGACGAGGCCACCTGACGCCCCAGGCTCACCCGGGGTACCGGCTGGCTGCCTGGCGCTCGCGCTACTCCGCCTGGCGCTCGCCCAGTTCGATCGGGATCTCGATGTCCTCGCCGCCGCGGCGGATCGTGAACGTGACGGTGTCACCGGGGGCATGGGAGCGCACGGTCACGATCACCTCGTCGGGGCTGGTCACGGGCCTGCCGTCCAGGCGCAGGATGATGTCCCCCGGCTGGATGCCGGCCGCCTCACCGGGGCCGCCCGGGGAGATGGCCGGGGTGCCGTCCGCTCCGCCGTCCACGGAGACGAGCACGCCCTCCCCCGTGTGCCGGCCGTCCAGGAGGACCCCGATGATCGGATAGGTGGCGAACCCGTTCTCGATGAGCTGCTCCGTGGTGCGGGCCACCTGGTTGGAGGGGATCGCAAAACCGAGGCCGATCGAGCCCGTGGCCCGCATGGACCCCTGCGGCTGCGCGATCGCGGAGTTGATCCCGATCACCTCACCCCGCATGTTGACGAGCGGGCCCCCCGAGTTGCCCGGGTTGATCGCCGCGTCCGTCTGGATGGCGTTGATGTAGGAGACCTCCTGGGCGGAACCGGCGGTGACCGCGCGGTTCAGCGCGGAGACGATCCCGGAGGTCACGGTGCCGTCCAGCCCGAGCGGGGCTCCCACGGCCACCACGGGGTCGCCCACCACCACGGCGTCGGAGTTGGCGAGTGGGAGGGCCGCCAGATCCGTCCGCTCCACGTGGAGCACGGCGAGGTCGTAGTCCTTGGTCCTGCCCACCACGTCGGCCACCTGCACATCGCCGTCGGGGAAGGTCACGTGGATGGTGCCCCCGTCCTCGGCACCGGCCGCGATCACGTGGTTGTTGGTGACCAGGTAGCCGTCCGGCCGCAGCACCATCCCGGTGCCGGAGGACATGCCCTGGGAGGTGACCACCTCGATGTAGACCGTGGAGGGCAGCACCTGTGCGGCCACCTCCGCAACGGTGGCGTCCGCCCTCGGGGTGGGCGCCGCGGCGGGCGCGGTGGGACTGGCCTGCGGCGTGGGGTCGACCGGGCCGCCGATCCCGGCGCCGTTGTCCAGCGGGGCGGCAGGATCAGTGGGGCCCATGAAGGCCTGCGAGCCGATCACCCCGCCCGCACTGCCCACCACGAGCGCGCCGGCCACGGCCAGGAGAGCGGCGGAGCGCCGGATCCGGTGGGGCTCGCGCCGTCGTCGGCCCCCTACCCGGGTGGAGCCGGAGGGGAGCGCACCAACGGGAGGACGGTGCTGGGCATGCACATGCACGCCGGAGGCCAGCGCCACGTGGGTGGCGTCACGAGCGGGCGGTACCGGGGTGGGCGCAGGTGCGTGCGGCGTGGGCGGAGCCGGGGCGGGTGCAGGTGCGTGTGCGGGAGTGGCGTGGGAGACCGGCTGGGTCTGGTGGGAGGTGGGCGTGGGAGCCGGCGGGTAGACGGGCTGGAAGCCGGGGTGCGGGGGCTCGAACGCGGAGTTCGCGGACGGCCCGATGCGCGCCGGACCGAACTGCTCGGGGGATCCACCCCCGGTGCCGACGCCCTCGTTCACAGGCCCTCCTTGTTCCCAGAACACCGATCAAGGTAAGCAAGCCGCCCCTGCTGCGTCAAAGGTATCCGCAGTGCGGGCCGCTCACCCATTGTCCCCCACGAGGACGGGTTCGCGGGATGTGGGAGCCGAGTCGCGCGGCACGGAGAACGTTTCGGGGTGGGTGGAGGCGGGTCCGGTGCGCGTGGCTGAGGGGTCGCGGTGGGCGAGCGCCTCCCGCAGCAGCCTGCGACCGCGGTGGATCCGGGACTGGACGGTGCCCAGCTTGACCCCGAGGGTGCGGGCGATCTCCTCATAGGGGAGACCCTCGATATCGCACAGCACCACGGCGGCCCGCAGGCGGGGGCTCAGGGCGGCGAGCGCCTCCTGGATGTCCAGGTCCAGGTTCTCCGCCTCGAAGCGGTGCTCGGGCGCCAGGGAGGAGTCCGGCAGGGGTGCCTCCTCCGCGATGGGTTCCATGCGGATGCGCTGGCGCCTCCGGGCCCCGTCCAGGAAGAGGTTGGTGGTGATGCGGTGGAGCCAGCCCTCGAAGCGTCCGGTGGGGCGGTAGGAGTGGAGCGAGCGGAACACGCGCAGAAACGTCTCCTGGGTGAGGTCCTCCGCGTCCTCACGGTTCCCGGTCAGGCGCCACGCGAGGCGGTGGACCTGCGCCCAGTGGCGCGTCACCAGCTCGTCCCACTCGGGTGCCACGATCCCCACGGGCCCCGGCTGGGGGCCGGACGCGCCAGCAACGCCGGGCTGCCGCGGGGTGTCGAGTACCTCGGCGCCACCCGGCACAGCGTGCAGCCCGGGTCCGTAGTGTGTGCGTGTGGTCAACGGGCCCCCTCTCGGCGCGATTCAGGCTACGGATGGACCCTGACAAGAACCTGTACGGGGCCCGTGCCGCTGGTGGGAAGCAACAGCCGCGCCCGCACGGCTCCGGGTGGCGGTGCGCTGCGGCGACTAGGATGACGTGCAACCGAGACGGAGGGTGTCATGAACGATCCCGCACTGGCCTGGTCCTACACCGAGGACTACCCCGTGGAGTCCGAGCCTGCGCGCTTCGCCCGCATGAAGGCGGCCGAGCTCGGGGTTCCCGCGGTCTCCCAGGGCGCGGCGGCCACCCTCCGGATGCTGGCTGCTGCGGTGGATGCGCGCGCGGTCGCCGAGATCGGGACCGGCACCGGGGTCTCGGGAGCCTGGCTGCTGGAGGGAATGGCCCCAGACGGCGTTCTCACCTCCATCGACGTGGAGCCCGAGTTCCAGCGGGTGGCCCGCGAGGTGTTCCTGCAGGCCGGCATCAAGCCCGCCCGCACGCGCCTCATTGCCGGCCGCGCCCTGGATGTGCTGCCCCGGCTCGCAGACTCCGCCTACGACATGGTGTTGGTGGACGGGGACGCCTCCGAGGCCGGCGCCCTCACCGAGCAGGCCTGGCGCATCCTGCGCCAGGGCGGAATCCTCGTGATCGCCCGGGCCCTTGGTGGCGGGCACGTGGCCGATCCCGCGCGCCGGGACGAGGCCACCGTGGCAATGCGGGAGCTTGGCAAGCAGGTACGCGAGGAGGTTGACACCGCGGTCCTCCTCCCGGTGGGAGACGGCCTCCTGGTCGCGGTGCGCTGACTGTCCCACGCCCCTGGTGCGCTGACCGCCTGAGGGCTGGGGCGCGTTGACCCTCGCCGATCCCGGCCTCAGCGCCGCTGGGTCTGGACCTCGCCCACCTGGATCTGGCCGGTCACCTCGGGCGTCTCGGGGAACTCCACGTCGCTGAGGTTCTCGTCGGCAGCCACCGACCACTCCACGCGCCAGTTCGCCACGGCGCTGATCGGGAACTTCCCGTCTGGCTGGTCGGCCGAGAGTGAGGTGTAGGCGTGCTGGCAGCCGGACTCGAAGGTGCGCGGGTCCTCGCCCTCCTCGAAGGGGATGCCGATGTTGCCCGTCTCCGGGTTGTAGTCGCAGGTGAGGACCGTGCCATCGCCCAGGTCGAACTCCACGTTCTCCAGCTCGGCGAGGATGCTGACCTCGATCCCCTGTTCGCTCAGGACCGTGGGGCTGGTCATGCTCACGGTCTCGCCCTCCACGGGGTCGGCGAGCAGGAACCGCACCGGGAGTCCAACGGCAGCGGGTGACTCCCCGTCCTCGGGGGGTGTCATGGCCAGGTCTCCGGTGCGCAGTGACTCGGTGATGTAGGCCTCCACCAGGCGGCTTGCCACCATGCGGGGGTTCATCGTGGGGGTGGGGCAGGTTCCCTCACCCTCGTCCGACTCCGGTCCGGCCCAGATCGGCTGGGGGTCGCGGGTGTTGGCCACCACGCCCCAGTACCAGGAGCCGCGCTCGTTGTAGCCCACGCACCAGGTGGGAGGGGGCGCCTGCTCGGCCATGCGGTTCACGATCCACGCGTTCCAGTAGGGCACCCAGGTTCCCGTGGAGCCGTCGGGGAGGGTGATCTGGCAGCCGCTCTCCGTGATGGGGTAGCCCCCGATGTTCCAGTCGATGGCCTTCGGGAAGTCCACGCTCCCGCGCACCTGTCCGTCTCCGTTGACGTCCCAGGCGCCGCCGCAGATGCCCACCCAGGAGAATCCGAGCCTGCTCCGCCCGGAGGCGTTGCGGGAGCCCGAATCCCCCTCGCGTGCTCCCCCACCCACGGTGCAGTCGGTCTGCGACCCGTTGGGGGTGCACTTGCTGGTGGGGGCGGTGCGCGCCTCCTGGAGACCGGTCGCCTCTGGCTGGGCCTGCGCGGTCACCGGCATCCCCACCAGCGCGAGCGCCAGCGCGCCCACCGCAACTGCGTTCTTGAGCCTCGTCATCGGAACAACTCCCCCTTCATGCCGCCCCCCGTCGACGGCGTCGCTCGGGTTGATTCAACCGCACCGCTTCCGGCAGGACAAGTTAATCTCACCCTCACCCGCACGCGGCGTCCTCGGCTTCCTCGCGTCCGTCGATCCGTGGTGCCGCCCCGTCCGAGTGGCTCTGGTACAGGTGGTAGTCGAGCGCCATGACGGGTCCCACTCCCTCCTGGGGCTCGCCGTCCACCACTCCCACCACCCCGGACCGGTCGAGGCAGATCCGCACCGTGAACGTGTCGTACTCCGCGGCCTCCTCGTAGGACTGCAGCCCGAGGTTCGTCACGTGGGTGGCCCCCTGGGTGGACCAGCGCTCGAGCTGGGCGAGGCGGATGTAGTCCATCTGCGTCTCCCGGAAGTTCACCCCGAGCGAGTCGATGATCTTCGCGATCAGTTCCTGGTGGGAGAACCCGCCCTGCTCGAGCTGGTCGAAGTCCGCGTAGTACTGCTCGATCACCCGGAAGCCCTCGGCCTCTGCCTGGGCGCGCGGATCAGGCGGTGCCTCGGTGGTGGGAGGTGGATCGGGCGCCTGGGACTGGGTGGCCGGGGTGGTGGGGGGAGGCTCGTCCGCCGCCTCCGAGCAGCCCGCAACTGATGTGATGGTGAGCGCGCCGGCCAGGAGGGCGATCCCCCACCGCCGCGCAGGTACTCCGTGGCGCCTCACCGGTACGTCTGGATCTCTCCCACCCGAACGGTGACCTCGGAGGGCTGGCTGGCGCCGGTGAACACATCGCCCTCGGTGCCGGCGGACGTGGTGACCGACCAGGTGACCTCCCAGTTGGAGTGCGCCGTCACCGTGAAGGAGCCGTCCGGCTCCCCCTCCGAGATCGTGTTGTACACGTGCTGGCAGCCGGAGTCGAACTCGAGGGGATCCTGGCCCTCCTCGAACGGCGTGCCCACGGTGCCCGATTCCTCGTTGAACTCACACGTGGTCTCGGTTCCGTCTCCCCAGTCGAGTGTGACGTCCGCGAGCTTGATGTCCATCATCACGGAGACCGGTCCGCGGGTGCGCACGATCGGCTCCTCGGTCCCCACGGTCTCTCCGGGGACCGCGTCCTCGAACCAGACGCGCACCGGGACGCCCACGGCGGCGGGGTACTCACCCTCGGGCGGCGAGATTGCGAGCTCTGCGGTGACGAGGGTGCGCTCGATGTACTCGGAGACGATGTCCCCGGCGATCTCGAACGGGTCCTGTCCGGGCGTGGGGCACACGCCCACGGAGGTGTTCGGGTTGCCCCAGATGGGCTGGGGGGTGGCGCTGCCCACCACGATTCCCCAGTACCAGTTGCCGGAGGGGTTGTAGCCCTCGCAGTAGGTGGGCGGGCCACCACCGCCCGGGTAGACCACGGGCGCGCCGCCCGCTCCGGTCTTGTTGACCCAGGCGGCGAAGACCACCTGCCACCGCAGGACCTCGCCGGTCACGTTGTTGGTGATGGAGCAGCCGCGCTCGTCCATGGTCCAGCCGGCGATCGGGTGGTGCAGGGCGTGGATGTACTCGATCTCCCCGTCCCCGTTGAGGTCGCCCCACGAGCCGCACGTGCGCGAGGTCCACCCGATCTCATCGTCGAATCCGCCTCCGGCCTTGGGGGGCTGGCCATCTCCGGGGCCGGGCTCCGAGCCTCCGGGGCGGCAGGTGATGGGTTGGTTGGGTCCGCTGCACGGGTTCATGGGCGCCACCGCCGTGGGCGCGGCCGGTGCACCCTGTGCGCTGGGCGCGGCGGGGGCCACCTGCGCGCTCGGCGTGAGGGAGGCGGGGGCGGCGCCAACCTCGGCCGGGGCAGCAATCACCGGGGC
>CAZTOM010000002.1:0-5756 GCA_964615555.1 uncultured Actinomycetaceae bacterium | reverse complement strand
CCGGGGCAGCAATCACCGGGGCTACCGCGGGGGCCACCACCTGGGTTGGGCCGGCGGCGGCGAGCGCGGGCTCCGCCTGCGCCGCGAGGGGCGTCAGCAGCCCCAGTGCTAGGGCACCGACGGCACCGATCCACCTGGCTCGTGTCATCACACTCTCCCCCCTCGGGTTGTCCACCCGTGATTCAACCGGAAACACGCCCCCGCCACAAGAATGGAACTCAACAGGTGGCGTCCTCCACAATCTGTTCACCGTCCACACGCGGGATCGCTCCATCCGCGGCGGGGAAGGACACGATGTAGTCCAGCGGGTAGGGATTGACCGTCCCCTCCACGGGTTCACCGTCCACGAGCCCCACTACCTCGCTGCTGTCCACGCACACCCGGATCACGGCCTGGGAGTAGGTTGCCTCCTCCACGAAGGACTGCAGCCCGATCAGGCTGAGGGTGGTGGTTCCCTGCTGGCCCCATCCCTGGAACCGCGCGTTGGAGAGGTAGCGGTCCACCTCCTGGCGGAATGCTGCCCCCACGAAGTCGAGGAGTTGGGTGTTCGCCGCCTCGTTCAGGTAGCTGTACTGCCGCACGGTGTCGAAGAGGCGGTAGTACTCCACCACGGAGGCGTATCCCTCCTCCTCCGCCCGCGCCTCCGGGGAGGTGGTGGGCTCCGGGGTGGGGCTGGGCTCTGGCGGCAGGGTGGTCTGCGGCGCGGGGGTGGTCACCGGCGGGTCCTCGGTCTCCCCACTACAGCCGGAGAGGAGTGCGAGGGCGAGGACGCCTGCCGGGATGAGTCTGCGTCGCATTCGATAACCACCTTCCGCGAGCTGCGGTGCTCCAGCGGCACATTCAACCGGAAAAGCAGGGTGTCCCTCAAGGAACCGGCCCGGAGGTCCCACGGGGAGGTCTCAGCGGTAGGCCTGGATCTCACTCACCGCCACGGCCACCTCGGAGGCTCCGGTGCTGCGCTCGATGGTGCGACCGTCCGAACCCTGGCTGGTCCCGGCCCACCAGTCGATCTCCCAGTTGGAGGTGGCCGTGACGGTGTACACGCCATCCGGCTGCCCGATCGAGGGGGCGGCGTAGGTGTGCTGGCAGCCCGAGTCGAACTCGAGGGCGTCCTGTCCCTCCTCGAAGGGGGTGCCCACGGTACCCGTCTCGGCGTCGAAGTGGCAGGTGGACTGGGTGCCGTCACCCCAGTCCACGGTCACGTCCCGGAGGCGTATGTCCATGCTCACGGTCACGGTCTCCACCGTCTGGACGATCGGCCCGTCCGTGCCGATGGTCTCCCCCGGGACGGGGTTCTCGTACCACAGCCGCACGGGGACTCCCACGGCGCCGGGGTAGGCGCCCTCCGGCGGCGTGAGGCCGATCTCGGCGGGGGTGAGGGTGCGCTCGAGGTAGGCCTCCACGTAGCGGCCGACCTGCTCGATCGAGGTACCTCCCGGTGGCGGGCACACGCCACGGGATGTCTGCGGGTGGCCCCAGATGGGCTGGGGGTGGGCGGTGCCCACGGAGATCCCCCAGAACCAGCTGCCGGCCTCGTGGTATCCGATGCAGGAGGTGGGGGGACCGCCGGGATCGAACATCGGGACGGGTGCTCCACCCGGGCCCGTCTTGCTGACCCAGGCGCCGAAGGTCTGCTGCCAGCGCAGCACCTCGCCCGTTGCGATGCTGGTGATGGAACAGCCGTCGGAGCCCATGGTCCACCCCGGCACCGGGTGGTCGAGGCCCTCGAGCCAGACCTTGCGGCCGTCGCGTGTCACCTGGACGGCGCAGGTGGCGGCGTCGGGGTTGAGGCTCCCGTCGTTGTTGTCACCCGCCTGCGGTGGCCTGCCACCTCCGCCGGGGGGGCAGGGTCTCCCCCTCCGTCACCGATTCAACCGGATGACGTGGTCGGTCACAAGGAAAGACCTCAACATGTGGCGTCCTCCACGGGAAGCTCATCGTCCACGCGTGCGACGGCATCGTCGCCGGTCCCGGTGGTGACCACGTAGTCGAACGGATAGGGCTCGCGGCCCTCGCCGGCGGGCTCGCCGTCCACCAGGTCCACCGCGCCGGTACGGTCCACGCACACGCGGATGACGGCCTGGGAGTAGCCCTCCTCCTGCGTCAGCGCCTGCAGTCCGATGATGGTGACCACCGTGGTGCCCTGCTGGCCCCAGCGCGCCCCTCTCAAGTAAATGCCCACGTCACGGGCCCAGCGGGAGTGGTCCGCGGGCCCGGAGGGGTCGGTTCGCGAGCCCGAAGGGAGTGGTCCGCGGGCCCGGAGGGCCCCAAGAAACACCAAGGGCGCCCCGAGGGGCGCCCTTGAAGCCAGACGTTGTGTGTCAGGAACGCACCGGATCCAGTGCTCCTGCGAGCTCGTCGACCTCGTCCTGGTTGAGCTCAACCACGAGCCGACCGCCGCCCTCCAGTGGCACGCGCATGACGAACCCCCGGCCCTCCTTGGTGACCTCGAGTGGTCCGTCACCCGTGCGCGGCTTCATCGCTGCCATGTGCCTGTCTCCTCCTACGGATCTTTCGCGCGCGAACCGCGCGCCCACAGCCCCTAGTTTACGCCACCTGCGCCGTTCGGCCGTTATCAGGACCCGTTGGCCACGTGGAAGGGGTTGTCCTCCTGCTCGCTGTTGAGCCGGGTGAGTCCGGCCTTCACTGCCGCGACCGCCTCCTCGGGGGTGTCCACCACGGGCAGCAGGTCCGGGTCCCCGGGGCTGATGGTGCCGGCCTCCACGAGGACGTTCGAGAGCCAGTCCTTCAGGCCCTTCCAGTACTCGGTGCCCACGAGCACGATCGGGAAGGAGCGCACCTTGTGCGTCTGGACCAGCGTGACGGCCTCGAACAGCTCGTCCAGGGTGCCGAACCCGCCGGGGAGCACGATGAAGCCCTGGGAGTACTTCACGAACATGGTCTTGCGGACGAAGAAGTAGCGGAAGTTGATGCCGAGGTCCACCCACGTGTTCATGCCCTGCTCGAAGGGGAGCTCGATGCCGAGGCCCACGGACACGCCTCCGGCCTTGTGGGCACCCTTGTTCGCGGCCTCCATCAGGCCGGGCCCACCACCCGTGATCACCGCGTAGCCGGCCTCCACGAGCTCCTCGGCCACCTTGACACCGAGTTCGTAGTCCGGCGTGCCGGGCTGGGTGCGGGCGGACCCGAACACGGAGATCGCCGGCCCGAGCTTGGCGAGCGCGCCGAAGCCCTCCACGAACTCGGCCTGGATGCGCATGACCCGCCAGGGGTCCATGTGCAGCCAGTCGGAGTCCTGGTCCGGCTTCAGGAGCCGGGCGTCGGTGGTCTCCGTGGGGATCTGGTCACCTCTCAGGATCACCGGTCCCTTACGGTAGATCGGGCGCTTGGGGGCCATTGCTCAACCTTTCGACAGCCATGAGGCCAGCGCGTCCGCGCAGGCGTGGATCTGGTAGACGGGGCACCGCTCGTCATCCGCGTGCGCGAGCATCGGATCGCCGGGGCCGTAGTTCACCGCCGGGATCCCGAGCTTCGAGAATCGGGCCACGTCCGTCCATCCGTACTTGGGTCCGACGCGCGCCCCGGTGGCGGCTAGGGCCTCCACGAAGGCCGCCACCTCCGGACGGTCGAGACCGGGCCGGGCTCCGGCGACGGCGTCGCGCACCACGAGGTCGTGGCCCGCGAAGACCTCGCGCAGGTGGTCCTCCGCCTCCGCCACCGAGGTGGAGGGGGCGAAGCGGTAGTTGACCGATACCGTGCACGCGTCGGGCACCATGTTAGACGCAATGCCGCCGCTGATCGCCACGGCGGACAGGCTCTCGCGGAACTTCAGGCCCTCCACCTCGACGGTGGCCGGTTCGTAGTCCGCCAGCCGGGTCAGGACCGGGGCGGCGAGGTGGACGGCGTTGGTGCCGCGCCAGGCGCGCGCCGAGTGGGCGGTCCTCCCGCGCAGCTCCACGTCCACCTGCATGGTGCCGTTGCAGCCGCCCTCCACCTGCGCGTTCGTGGGCTCCATGAGGATCGCCAGGTCCCCCTCCAACCAGTCGGGGTGGTGGCGTGCCACGCGGCCGAGGCCGTTGAGGGCGGCGTCCACCTCCTCGTGGTCGTAGAACGCCCACGTCACGTCCCAGGCGGGGTCCACCAGCCGGGCGGCGAGGTGGGCCATCACGGCCACGCCGCCCTTCATGTCCACGGTTCCCCGGCCCCACAGCTCGCCCTCCACGAGCCGGGTGGGGAGGTTGTCCTGGACGGGCACGGTATCGATGTGGCCGGCCACCACCACGCGCCGCGGGCGGCCGAGGAGGGTGCGGGCCACCACGGCGTCGCCGTCGCGCTCCACCCGCAGGTGCCCGAGCCGGGAGAGCGCCGCGGACAGCGCATCGGCCAGCTCCCGCTCGGAACCCGAGACGGACGGCAGGTCACAGATGGTGGACGCCAGCCGGGCGACGTCGTCGGACAGGTCCAGGACGGGGACGGGAGGCGCGCCCACCTACTCCCCCACGCCCCGCAGCTGCCGGGCGGCCTCACCGAGCGAGCCGGAGAGGGAGGGGTAGATGGTGAAGGCGGAGGAGACCTGGTCCACGGTAAGGCGGTTGGCCACGGCGAGGGTGACTGGGTAGATGAGCTCGCTCGCACGGGGGGCCACCACCACGCCGCCGATCACCACGCCGGAGCCGCGCTCGGAGAAGATCTTGATGAAGCCCTCCCGGATGCCGAGCATCTTCGCGCGCGGGTTACGGGCCACGGGCAGGCGGGTGATCGCACCGCTCACCTCTCCGGACTCGATCTGCTGCTGGGTGACGCCGATCGTGGCGATCTCGGGGGCGGTGAAGATGCAGGCGGCCACGGCGCGGGTGTCGAGGGGGGCCACCGCGTCGCCGAGCGCGTGCCACATGGCGATCCGGCCCTGCATCGCGGCCACGGAGGCCAGCGGGAGGACGCCGGTACAGTCACCCGCGGCGTAGACCCGGTAGGCGGTGGAGCGGGAGACGCGGTCCACCTCGATGTGGCCGGACTCGCTGAGCTGGACACCGGCCTCCTCGAGGCCCATGCCACGCGTGTTGGGCACGGCGCCCACCGCCACGAGGCAGTGCGATCCGGAGACCTCGCGACCGTCGGAGAGGGTGACCACCACGCCATCGCCCTCGCGGCGGACGGTGTCCGCGCGGGAGCGGGAGAGCACATTCATACCGCGGCGCCGGAACACGCCCTCGATCAGCTCGGCCGCCTCCTCGTCCTGGCCGGGCAGCACGCGATCGCGGGAGGAGACCAGGGTGACCTCCGAGCCGAGCACGTTGTAGGCCCCCGCAAACTCCGCGCCCGTGACGCCCGACCCCACCACAATCAGGTGCTCGGGCAGCGAGTGGAGGGCATAGAGCTGCTTCCACGTGAGGATTCGCTCCCCGTCCGGCTTCGCGTCCGGGAGCTCGCGCGGCGTGGCGCCGGTGGAGATGAGGATCGTCTCCGTCTCGATCGTGGACTCGCTGCCGTCCGGGTGGGTGACGCTGACGGACCGGGCGCCGGAGGGGGTGAAGTCCGGGTCGATGCGGCCGTAGCCGTCGATGATGGTGATGCCCTCGGACTCGAGGCGGCCGTGGATGTCCGTGGACTGGGCCTGGGCGAGCTCGAGGACCCGGCGGTTGACCACCTCCATGTCCACCTCGAGGGGGTCTGGGCCCGTGGAGATGCCGAGCTCGGCGGCGTGCTCCGTGAGGGTCATCCACTCGGCGGTGGCGATCAGCGTCTTGGAGGGCACCACGTCCGTGAGGACCGCAGCCCCGCCGAGCCCCACGCTC
>CAZTOM010000001.1:26277-28308 GCA_964615555.1 uncultured Actinomycetaceae bacterium | reverse complement strand
CGCGCCCGAATCCGAGCCCGAGCACCCCGAGGTGCACCCAGAACTGGTGCGCTTCTGGGAGGAGGCGGGCGGCGCCGTCGGGCAGTGGGGAGAGCCGGTGGGGGAGTACGGCTGCACGCAGGGCGCGGCCGGGGAGGGCTGCTGGCAGGAGTTCGCGGGCGGGACGCTGCGGTGGCGCGAGGGCGTGGGCGTGATCGACTGCGCGGTGCTGCAGTGCGTGGCCCTCACCTTCGATGATGGACCGGCCCCCGAGACGCCCCGTCTCCTCGACATGCTCGTGGACCACAACGTGCAGGCCACCTTCTTCCTGCTGGGCAACCGCCTGGGCGGGCCATTCGGCGAGGTGAACCCCCGCTACACCGCCACCGGGATGGAGGTGGGCAGCCACGGGTGGGACCACCAGGACCTGCGCACACTCTCCGAGGAGGCGCTGCGCCGCCAGCTCCTGGACACCACCGCGCGGATCGAGGAGCTCGTGGGCGCCACGCCCCACCACCTGCGCCCGCCCTACGGCGCCCGCAACGCCCGTGTGGACGCGGTGGCCGGCGAGGTGGGGCTGGGGGTGGTGAACTGGTCCGCGGGCCCGGCGGACTGGGAGCCGCAGAGCGTGCAGTCGCTGATCGACCGGACGATCGCCTCCACCTCGCGCGGCGCCGTGATCCTCCTGCATGACATGCACACCGCCACCGTGGATGCCGTGCCGGGGATCCTGGACGGGCTGGCCGCCGCCGGGTACACCGTGGTCACGGTGGAGGACCTGTTCGGCCGGATGGAGCCGGGCAGCTTCGCGGCCGCCGCGTCGGGCTAGGACCGGAGCCGGGTGGCGCGAACGGCCCCCCGCTCACGCGGCCGCCCATAACGGCAGGACAGAGCCCGACTGCTCACGCGGCCGCCCCCACCGGGTGGACCGAGCCCGCCCCCACCTTGGATAGCCTTGCCGGTGGATTCCCCCACCCGCTGCTATCCAAGGAGCCCCTGTGCGCCCGCTCGTACGGATCATCGCCTTCACGCGTGAACTCACCCCGTTCTACCTCGGCATCGTCCTGGCCTCGGTGCTGGCCACGGCCCTCGGGCTCGCGGTGCCCTTCATCATCGGCCGCGCCACGGACGTGGTGGTGGACACCGTCTCCGGCGCGATTCCCACTGAGGACGGCGTGCGCACCGTGATCTGGCTGGCCGTGGGCCTGCTGGCCGCGGAGCTCGCCTCCACGGCTGTGACCTCGGTGGGCGGCTACTGGGGGGATGTGATGTCCGCCCGTATGCGTTCCATCCTCTCCACGCGCTACTTCGCGAAGCTGCTGACCCTCCCGCAGCGCTACTTCGACTCCGAGCTCACCGGCACGATCATCTCCCGCCTCAACCGCTCCATCACCGAGGTCACGAACTTCGTGAAGGCCTTCTCCAATACGTTCTTCACGATGCTGCTCACCACCCTCGCCGTGCTCGTGATCTCCGCGTGGTACGCGTGGCCCCTCACCGTGCTGATCGCGGTGGTCTTCCCGCTGTACATGTGGCTCACCGCCCTCACGTCCTCGCACTGGCAGCGCATCGAGGGGGAGAAGAACACCGAGATCGACGCCGCCTCCGGCCGCTTCTCCGAGGTGATCGGCCAGATCCGCGTGGTCAAGAGCTTCGTCCAGGAGCGCCGCGAGCTCTCCGCCTTCGCCCAGCGCTTCGACGCCACCATCGGCCTCACCCACCGCCAGTCCGTGCACTGGCACGGCATGGACGCCGCCCGCCGCGCGGTCCTCAACGGCATCTTCTTCGGCATCTACGCGATCATCTTCGCGATGACGGCCCAGGGCCGCTTCTCCGTGGGAGACATGGTCCTTCTCATCCAGCTCATGAACATGGCCAAGCAGCCCGTGTTCTCCATGAGCTGGCTGGTGGACTCCGCGCAGCACGCCGCCGCCGGCTCCAAGGACTACTTCACCGTCATGGAGCTCGAGCCCGGCCGCGAAGCCGCCGAGCTCGCTGACCTCGCCGGGGCCGCCCTGTCCGCCCCGCGCAGAGCGGCCCCCGTCGTCGGGC
>CAZTOM010000001.1:21553-26177 GCA_964615555.1 uncultured Actinomycetaceae bacterium | reverse complement strand
TTCCACGGGGTCACGTTCGCCTACGACGACGGCGGCCCACCCGTGCTGGAGGACGTCACCTTTGTGGTGGGCCGGGGGGAGCGGCTCGCGTTCGTGGGGGAGTCCGGCGGCGGGAAGACCACGCTGGTGAACCTGCTGCTGGGGCTCTACCCGCTGCGGGAGGGGCGGATCGAGGTGTTCGGGCGGGACATCGCGGGGATGGGGCTGGCCGAGCTGCGGCGCCACATCGGGGTGGTGTTCCAGGACCCGGCACTGTTCTCCGGCTCGATCCGGGAGAACATCACGTACGGTCGCCCGGAGGCGGGCGACGAGCTGGTGGTGGCCGCCGCGCGCAAGGCGAACGCGGACGAGTTCGTGGGCCGGTTCCGGGAGGGGTACGGCTCCCACATCGGGGAGCGGGGCCTGAAGCTCTCCGGTGGGCAGAAGCAGCGCATCTCGATCGCGCGGGCCATCCTCAAGGACGCGCCGATCCTGGTGCTGGACGAGGCCACCTCCTCCCTGGACACGCGTTCCGAGCGGCTGGTGCAGGATGGCCTCGAGACGCTGATGGAGGAGCGGACCTCTCTCATCATCGCCCACCGGCTCTCCACGATCTCCACGGTGGACCGAATCGTGACGCTGAAGGACGGCCGGGTGGACGAGATCGGCTCCCCGGCCGAGCTGGCGGCCTCCGGCGGGATCTACGCCGAGCTCCTCGCGCTGCAGCTCTCCGGCACGCGGGCGGACAAGAAGCGGCTGAAGAGGTTCGAGATCGAGGGGTGAGGGCTGCGGGTGGTTTACGCGGCGGCCCGCCCCGCGGCTGTATCGGCGGCCCACCCTGCGGCTGTATCGCTCGGCGGCCCGCCCCGCGGCTGCGTGGGTGAGAATGGATGGAGAGACACGAAAGGGAGAACACCATGCGAGTTGGTTTTGTTGGCGTCACCGGTCTGATGGGCCACGGGATGGCGAAGAACATACAGGCCAAGGGCTACGAGCTGGCCTACACGCTGCGCAGCGAGTCGGACAGGGTGGCGGACCTGGCGGAGGCGGGGGCTACCCGCGCCGCCGACTACGCCGAGCTCGGCCGCACCTGCGATGTGGTGGTGCTGTGCGTGACGTCGTCGGCGGACGTGGAGGAGGTGGTGGCCGGGGAGGGTGGCCTGCTCGCCGATCCCAAGCCCGGCCTGGTCATCGTGGACACCACCACGGCGGAGCCCGCCTCCACTCGCATGCTCGGCGAGGCGGCCGCCCAGGTGGGGGTGGGGTTCGTTGACGCGCCCCTGACCCGCGGCCCCGCCCAGGCCGAGTCCGGTGAGCTCAACACCATGATCGGTGGCGATGACGCCCACGTGGAGAAGGCCCTGCCCGTGATCCAGACCTACTCCGCCTACCAGCTCCGCACCGGGGAACTGGGCACCGGCCACACCCTCAAGCTGATCAACAACACGATCATCCAGTCGTTCTGCTCCGTGGTGGCCGAGGGCTTCTCCGTGGCGGCCGCCGCCGGGATGGACCCGAACCTGGTGGAGGAGATCCTCACGCAGGGCGGGATGAACTCCGCGATCCTCCACCAGATGGGTGGCGCGCTCGGGGGCGACTACTCCGGGATGGAGTTCTACATCGATAACGCCCGCAAGGACGTGCGCTACTACACCCGCCTCGCGGCCGAGCTGGGCATCGCGGCCACGATGGGGCCAGCCGCCCACCAAGCGCTCTCGATCGCCTCGAAGCTGGGCTACGGCCAGAAGTTCGTGCCCGAACTGGTCAACGCCGCCGCCGAGCTGAACCGCGTGGAGTTGTCCCAGAAGGACTGATACTCCCAGGGGCGGAGCCCCCCGGGGGACTCAGCCTCACAGGGACTGAGCCTCTCAGGAGCGGAGCGTCCCAGGGGCGACGACATCCCTCCAGACGCCGACGGGCCCGACTCCCATGGAGCCGGGCCCGTCAGTGTTATCCGGGCGCGAGCTATCCGCGCTCGCGCTGGTAGAGGAACGAGGCGACCGCCAGGCCGGCGGAGGCGATGAAGGTGAGGATGAGGCCGAAGCCGATTCCTGCGGAGGCGTAGGCGTCCCCACCCACGCTTCCCACGTTGATGAGCCCGATCAGGCTGATCAGCAGGCCGAGGGCGCCGGCGCCGAGCGCCACCCACGGCATGAACCGGGTCCACTCGCCCTTCGCCAGGACGTGGATCGCCAGTGCTGCGCCACCGATGAGGGCGAGCAGCAGCACGATTACCCCGTCACCCTGAACACCGGAAATGCTCACGTTGCCGAACACTGAGGTGACCGTGGCCCACGGCAGGAAGGTACCCAACAGCATGAGAACTGCGGAGCCCAGCCCCACGAACCAGAGGGTGCGCTTCTTCGACGGCATGGCCTGGATACCGGCCATCGCCGCACCGGCCTCGCCTCCGGGCGCACCCTGCTGGGGGTAGCCCTGCTGTTGCTGGTAGCCCTGCGGTTGGCCGTAGTCCTGCTGGGGGTAGCCCTGTTGCTGGGGATAGCCCTGCTGTTGGTGGTAGCCCTGCGGGTAGCCCTGCTGTTGGCCGTGGTCCTGCTGGGGGTAGCCCTGCTGTTGGCCGTGGTCCTGCTGGGGGTAGCCCTGTTGGTGCTCGTAGCCCTGCGGGTAGCCCTGCTGGGGCAACTGCTGCTGGCCGTAATCCTGCTGCTCGTAGCCCTGCTGGGGCAACTGCTGCTGGCCGAAATCCTGCTGCTGTTGGTCCGCCTGCTGGCCCGGCTGCTGGCCCCAGTCCGGCCCGGGCGGGGGCGGGGGAGTGGACCCCCAACGCTGGTAGCCAGCCGGTTCCTCGCCGGCAGCATCCACTGCGGGGTACTCCTCCCCGCGGGGCTCTACGGGCTCGAAGGACTCATCGTTTTCGTCGAAGACGCGGGGTTCGTGAGGTTCGCGGGATTCGGGCGAGGGGACGGAGCCGGTGGGGTCCTGGGACATGGGGCCACCTTCTTTCTGAGGGTCAGGTCACCTGTACTGGCCCTCGTAACGTACCGGATTTGCCCAGCCCCGGCACCACGTGCGTCCCGCGTTTGGCCAGTTCCGGCACGGTGTCCGCCCCCAGCCGGCTCACCTCCGGCGCCCCCGTGCGCCCGGCCCGGCCCGGCCCCTACTGCAGCAGCTTCAGGTCCAGCGGGTAGCGGTAGAGGACGCCCCTGGATGCGTCGAGGGCGGCGGAGATGTGGAACACGAGCATCCCGATGAACAGCGCGATCCACATGACGATCGCGATCGGGATCCCGATCAGCGAAATGAACAGCACCCACGCCACCGCGTTGCCCACGATCAGCACGATGTTGAAGTTGAAGCTCCGCGCTGAGGCCGCCCGCACGAACCCGCTGCGGTCCCGGTACATCAGCCAGATCACGAGCGGTCCCACGAACCCGAGCCATCCCGCGGAGAGCAGCGCCCCGAGCGGTGCCGCCACGTGTGCGAGTACCGCCCAGGTCTTCTCATCGCCGGGGCTCATGTCCCGCGAGTACCCGGGAACCGGCCCGCTCGCCGGCTGGTAGTACTCCTCGCCCGGGTAGGGGGTCCTGCCCCACTCCTGGGAGCCCGGGCCGCGGTACTGGTAGTCCTGCGGGCCGCCGGGCGGTGGGGTGTAGCCGCCCCGGTCCCAGTCGTACTCGTGGCTGGTCCAGTTCTCGTTCGTCCGGCCCTGCGGGTTCTGCGGATCTGCGCTCATGACCCAATTGTCTCCCGCGCCCCGCGCCCCCCACCATCCACCTAGGCTCCACCTTTTTCTGGGGGTTATCCCTACGTGGCATAGCCTCTACATCATGCGGCCCATGCCTCCCCACCCCTCCGACGGCGGCCCCTCCCTCCCGTCCCCGGCCTCCCCGTCCCCCGACGGCGGCCCCTCCCATCCGCGGATCCGCCACCTCCTCGGGGCGCTGGGGGAGCGGGGGGCGGCGGCGCGGATGTCCGAGCCGCACGAATCAGCCACCCTCCCGGACGTCTACACGGCGATCCGCGCCGCACGGGCCAGGGCCGAGGCCGTCCGCGGACCCGAGGTGCGCCCCGCGGCAGGTGGGGGAAGGGGCCCGGGTGGGGACACGCCGTCGGGGAGGGGACGCGACGAGTTCGCCCGACCGCGCCGCACGCGGCCCGCGGCGGTCCTGATCCTGCTGGCGGACACGGAGCGGCCGGACCTGACGTTCGTGGAGCGGGCGGCCACGCTGCGCCACCACCCCGGGCAGATCGCGTTCCCCGGCGGGGGGATCGATCCGGGTGAGACGGAGGTGCAGGCTGCGCTGCGCGAGGCGCACGAGGAGATCCGGCTGGAGCCGCACCTGGTGAGCCCGCACGTGGTGGTGCCGGCGTCCAACCTGGCGGCCTCCATGTTCGATGTCACCGCCGTGGTGGGAACCTGGGACGGGAGGGCACCGATCGGGGTGGGTGATCCGGGCGAGGTGGCGGCGGTCCACCGCTGGGCGCTGGAGGACCTCGCGGACCCGGAGAACCGGTTGCTCGCCACGCTGCCCGGCGGCTACCAGGGCCCTGCCTTCACGATGGGGGACATCTTCCTGTGGGGCTTCACCGCCAACCTGGTCTCGCACGTGCTGGACCTGGGGGGATGGTCGCGGCCGTGGAGCAGGTCCCGCCTGGCGGAGGTGCCGGAGCGGTTCCTGCGCGA
>CAZTOM010000001.1:15402-21453 GCA_964615555.1 uncultured Actinomycetaceae bacterium | reverse complement strand
CATCACCTCGTGGTGGGTGGTCTGCGGGAACATGTCAAAGAGCTGGGCGCGCACCGGCTGCAGGCTGGGCATGCGGGCAAGGTCCCGGGCGAGTGACTCGGCGTTGCAGGAGGAGTAGAGCACCCGCGGGGTGAGGGAGTGCTCGAGGGCGCTCGCGAGTTCCGCGCCGATCCCGCGGCGGGGTGGGTTCACCACGATCACGTCCGGATCGCCGGCGGCCCCCTGGGCGGTGGCGGCATTCCCGGTGAGGAAGTCGATGCGGCCGAGCTCCTCCCCGTTGCGCCTGGCGGCCGCCGTGAGGTGGGCAGCGGAGCGGCGCGCGGCCTCGATCGCCTCCGGGGAGATCTCGATCCCGAGCACGTCGCGCCCCGGGGCTGCGAGGTGGAGCGCGAACCCGCCCACGCCGCAGTAGAGGTCCACCACCTGCTCGCGCGCGGCCCCGGGAGTGGGCTCGGCGAGCCACCCGCGCGCCGTGGCATACAACGCCGCGGCGATCCCGGTGTTGGTCTGGAAGAAGGCCCGCGGACCGAGATGGAGGACCACGTCCCCCAAGCGGAACGGGACGGTGGCCTGCTCGGTCAGCAGGATCTCCCGCTCGCCCTCGATGATCGCCTTGTGCTCCGGCTGCAGGTTCACCGAGACCACTCGCAGGCCGGGGATCTCCTCCCTGAGCCACACGAGCCCGTCCCGTACCGCAGGCATCTGGGCCTCGGAGCGCAGCACGAACCGCAGGAGGAACTCCCCATCCGGGGTCTCGGTCAGCAGGAGGTGCTTGAGCTCGCCGGAGCGGGAGGGGACGTCGTAGGGGGTGAGCCCGGCGCGGGTGACGAAGCGGGAGAGGGTGGGGATCGCCGTCGAGAGGCGGGGGAGGTAGAGGCCGCAGCGGGAGAGGTCCACCCCGCGGCCGGCCGGGTCCAGGATCCCCAGGGTGGGGGAGGCGGAGGTCCCGCCCACCACCAGCTTCGCCTTGTTGCGGAAGCCGGACTCGCGGGAGGCGACCGGTGCCTCCCAGTGGTGCACTCCCACGGGCGCGAGGATCCCGCGCACCCAGGCGTCCTTGGCGGCGAGCTGGAGCGCGTACGGCTCACCCATGCGGGAGCAGGAGCGGCAGACGCCCGAGTCGAAGTACGCGCAGTGCACGGCCAGAAGCCTAGTTGGATGAGGGCGTGGGTGTGCCGGCGCCCGGTGCGGCGCGTACCGTTGGCCGGGTGTGGGAGATCGCGGTCTACGGGGTTGCGGCGCTGGTGGTGGGCGTGGCGAAGACCTCCGTGGCCGGTTTCGGCATCATCGCGGTGATGCTGTTCGCGATCATGATGCCCACCAAGGAGTCCACCGCCGCGGTGCTGCTGCTCCTCATCGCCGGTGACATCGTGGCCGTGGCCCGCTTCCGCCAGCACGCCAACTGGCGCCTCCTGCGCCGGCTCCTGCCCTACGTACTCCCCGGGATCGCCCTCGGTGCCCTGTTCATGTACTTCGTGGACGACCTGGTGCTGCGCCGCTCCATCGGCGCCGTGCTCGCCGTGTTCGTGGCCATGCAGATCGTGCAGCACGTGCGCGCCACGCGCCGCGTCACGCTGCCCGGCTCCCCGCGCCGCGACCTGCTCGCCTCCGCTGGCTACGGCACCGCGGCCGGCTTCACCACCATGACCGCGAACGCCGCTGGCCCCGTGATGGCCCTCTACCTGCTGGCCGCCGGCGTGGACAAGAAGGCGTTCGTGGGTACCGGCGCGTGGTTCTACCTGATCGTGAACCTGCTGAAGGTCCCGTTCTCCGCCGCACTCGGGCTGTTCCCCGAGTCCACCCTCCGCCTGGACCTCGCGCTCCTGCCCGTGGTGCTGCTCGGCTGCTACCTCGGGATCCGGGTGACCGAGTGGATCCCCCAGCGCACGTTCGAGATGCTCGCACTGCTTGCCTCCGTGCTCGCCGCGGTGGTGCTGCTGCTGGGGTAGTGACCAACGAGACGGCAACTGCGGGAACTTTGCCCCCGCAGGCGGCAGGTCCGGCGCAAGAATGGGCACGTGACCATCCCCGAGCGCGAGCAGATCCGAATACCGGAGACGGACCAGGTGTTCGACCGGCGCCGGGTGATGGTGGTGCTCCTGGTCCCGCTCGCGATGACCCTGATGGCGATCTCCTCAGTGAACGTTGCCCTCCCCACGATCCAGGTGGGCCTAGACGCCACCGCCGCGGACCTGCAGTGGGTGCTCGCCGGCTACGCGCTCGCGTTCGGTGTGGTGCTGGTGCCCGGCGGCCGGATGGGGGACGTCCTGGGGCGCGGCACCCTGTTCGTGGTGGGGATCGCGATCTTCACGGTGGCCTCCATCATCGGCGGGCTTGCGCCAGACGCGCTGTTCCTGAACCTCTCGCGCTTCGCGATGGGCGTGGGTGCGGGGCTCAACTCCCCCCAGGTCAACGGCATGATCCAGCAGTACTTCGAGGGCCACGAGCGCGCCAAGGCCTTCGCGATGTTCGGGCTGGTGGTCTCCGCATCCGTGGCGGCCGGACCGCTGCTGACCGGCGTGATCATCGAGCTCGTGGGACCCGAGTGGGGCTGGCGGGCCTCGTTCCTGCTGAACGGGATCTTCGGCGTGGTGTGCGTGCTGATCGCCCTGCGGTGGCTGCCGTTCGAGACCGAACGCCGCCGCGCGCGCCTCCGGGCCTCGGGGACCGCGGTGCGCCAGCGCGTGGACCTGGACCCCCTGGGGACGATCCTGCTGGTGCTCGCCGTGCTCGGCATCATGCTGCCGTTCATGCTGAAGGCGTGGTGGGGCTGGCTGCTGATCCCGGCCGCCGCCGGGGTGCTGGTGGCCTGGGTGGCGTGGGAGCGCCGGTACGCGGCGCGGGGGCACGCACCCATGGTGGACCTGCGCCTGTTCCGCTACCGCAACTTCTCACTCCAGACCGCGATCTCCGGGACCATGTTCGTGGGCACCACCTCGATCTTCGTACTGGTGGCGCTCTACGTGCAGGGCGGACTCGGGGCCTCCGCCCTGGACACCTCCCTCGTCTCCCTTCCCGAGGCGATCCTCTCCGGCGTCTTCGCCATGTGGGCGGGCGGGCGCGTGATGCGCCAGGGGCGCAACCTGATCGTCTACGCGCTGGCCGTGTTCATCGTCTCCATCGCGCTGACGGTGGTGGTGGCCTGGCTGATCGAGATCTACGGCATCTCCTTCTGGTGGCTCATGGCGCCGCTCTCGATCATGGGATTCGGCCACGGCGCCATGGGCTCCGCGAACCAGACCATCGCCGTGTTCGACGTCCCCAACGAGGACGGCGGCGTGGCCGGTGGCGTGAAGCAGACGGCGGAGCGGATCGGGAACGCCGTGGGCAACGCGATGATCACCGCGATCTACTTCGCGCTCGTGGGGCAGGGCGCCACCCTCGCCCTTACCGTGGCGTACGCGACCATCATCGCGATCTGCTGCATCTCGCTCGCCATCGCGATCGTCGACCGCCGCCAGCAGGGTCCCGGCGTGATGGAGCCGATCACCGGTCCCTTCGAGGGCTGAGCCGAGTCAGTGTTCGGGCTGCGGCCCCCGCCGGCTGTGACGTGCCGGCCGTCCCACTCCGGGGGCACCGCCGGGGCTCCGGCCGCCGCCATGGGATAGTCGAGGCCATGGCGTTGGAGGAGGAGGCTGCGTGAGCCCGCTGGAGATCGTGGTGGTGTTGGCGGCCGGCTTCGCCGCGGGTGCCATCAACGTGGTGGTGGGGGCAGGAACACTCGTCTCCTTCCCAGCCATGGTGGCACTCGGGTTCCCTCCCCTGACCGCCACCATGTCCAACTCGCTCGGGATCGTGCCGGGCAGCGCGTCCGGGGCATACTCCTACCGGCGGGAGATCCGGAAGCTGTGGCCCACCGCCCGGGTGATGCTCCCCGCCTCGATCGCCGGCGGGATCCTGGGGGCCACCCTCCTCCTCACCTTCGGGGCCGAGGTGTTCTCGAACGTGGTGCCGTGGCTGATCGCGCTCGGCACCGTCCTGGTACTGGTGAACCCGTGGATCAAGCGCCGCCTTGCCGCCCGCAACCCCGAGGCCACCAGCGCCACCACCCCCGCGCTCGAGGTACAGGACAGCCCCGCCTACCGCACCCGCGGGGCGATGGTGGGCGCAATGGTGGCCGTCTTCCTCATCGGCACCTACGGCGGCTACTTCTCCGCCGCCCAGGGCGTGCTCTTCCTGGGAGCCGTGGGCATCCTCTCCACGCTCCACATGCAGGACGTGAACGCCCTGAAGAACCTCACCGTGATGGGCGTGAACCTGGTGGCGGCCACGGTCTACCTCATCACCGCCCCGGAGCTCATCCACTGGGGGCTGGTGGGACTGCTCGCGGTGGGAGCCACCGCCGGTGGGATCGTGGGCGGGCGCTTCGCCCGCAGGCTGCCCGCCCCGGTGCTGCGCGCGTTCGTGGCCGTGGTGGGCACGGTCGCCTTCACCGTGATGCTCCTGACCTGAGGCTGCGCCACCTGCCGCACCTGCGCCCGCGCGGAAGGTGCCGGGACTGCGGGCGGGCGGCCCACCTGCCGCACCTGCGCCCGCGCGGAAGGTGCCGGGACTACGGGCGGTGGGGTTCGCCGTCGGGGGAGGGCTCCTGGACGCCGGCGGTGGCGGAATCGTCCGAGGCGCGGACGTTGGGCAGCAGCAGTAGCGCCACGAGCGTGGAGGCGAGCGAGAGGCCCGCACCGATCCGGAGGGCCACGGCGTAACCGGCGGTGGCGGCCTCCGGGCCGGCCCAGCCGGCGCCGGTGAGGCGGACGGTGACGGCGGTGGCCGCGGCGGCCAGCACGGCGAGCCCGATCGCGCCGCCCGCCTGCTGCGCCGCGGTCTGGATGGCGGAGGCGAGCGAGGAGTTGCCGGGCGTGGTGGCGAACAGCGAGCCGTTCGTGAGCACCGGCATCGCGAGGCCGAGCGCCAGGCCGAACAGGACCATGCCGGGCAGGATGTTGGCGGCGTAGGTGGAGTCGGTCTGGATGAAGCTGGTCCACAGGAGCCCGGAGCCGGAGATGATGCCCGTCCCCATGGCGATCTCCTTGAGGGAGCGGGTCTTCAGGAGCCGCGCGCCGAGCACCAGGCCGCCGCCGATCGAGCCGACCAGCGGGAGCATCATGAGGCCCACGTCCAGGGGGGTGAAGCCGAGGACGTTCTGGGCGTAGAGGGTCATGGTGAACGGGTAGGAGACGAACACCGCCATGCCGAAGGCCGCGAGCACGTTGGAGGCGCGGCGCACCGGTTCGGAGAAGAACCCGTGGGGGATGAGGGGTGCCTTCACGTGGCGTTCGATCACCACGAACGCGATACCGCACGCGATGCCGCCCAGGATCGGGCCGAACACGCCCGGTGAGGTGAAGGGTTCGTGCACCGCCTCCAGCACGCCCATGATGACGAGGCCGATCGCGGCGGTGGACGTGATGGCGCCGGCGATGTCGAGCGGCTGGGGGGTCCCGCCGATCCGGCGGACCAGCTTCAGCACGCCGAAGAACGCGGCGATCGTGATGGGGATGTTGATGATGAACAGCCAGTGCCACGACGCGAATGAGGTGATGAACCCGCCGATCAGCGAGCCGGCGGCCCCTCCCGCGCCTGCGAGTGCGCCCCAGATCGAGAGGGCCCGGATGCGTTCGTAGGGGTCGGAGAAGAGGACGGCGATGATGCCGAGGGCGGCGGGACCGGCGAATGCCTCCCCGAAGCCCTGCACGAACCGGGCGGCCACCAGGACCTCCGGCGCCCAGGCGAGGGCGCAGAAGAGCGACCCCACCCCGAACGCGATCATCCCGGCCAGGAACATCCGCCGGCGGCCGAACACGTCCGCGAGCCGTCCGCCCAGGAGCAGGAACCCGCCGGCCGCGAGCACGTAGGCGTTCAGGACCCAGCTCAGCCCATCCTGGGTGAAGCCGAGCTCGCGCTGGATCGGCGGTAGCGCCACGGAGACCACGGTGGCGTCCAGGAGGAGCATGAACTGTATGGAACCGAGTAGGGCGAGGATTCTCCAGCGGTTGGGATCCAGGTTCGCGGCGCGTGGGCGCGGGGCCGGTCCGGCCGGGGTGGGCGCCGAGG
>CAZTOM010000001.1:11263-15302 GCA_964615555.1 uncultured Actinomycetaceae bacterium | reverse complement strand
GTGGGCGCCGAGGCGGCAGTGGCGCCCGAGGCTTCCGAGGCCGCAGTGGCACCCGAGACGCCAGACGCCGCTGAGGCCGCAGTGGTACCCGACGCGGCCGACGCCGCCGAGCTGCCCGGATCAGGTGGAAGCGCTACTGGACCGGGCACGGGGACTGGCCCCGTGGGGGCGGCGCGGATCACCGGTTCGGGTCGGTCGAGGCTGGTGGGCCGGAGCGCCTCCGGGGGTATGGGAGGCCGACGTCTCCTGCGGTCCCGTGCCTCATCCATGCGCCCAGACTAAGCCCGGGACGTCCCTGCCGCCTGCACCCGCCGAGCGGAGCCGTGTGGCGCCGCGTCATCCCCAGGTGCCAGATCGCACCGTCCCGGCTCGGCTCACCGCGGGTCCTTTCCGTCCTCCGCCGGCAGTCCCGCCCCGAAGCTCTCCGTGCGCCCGCCCCACGCGAGCGCCCCCACCACGCCCGCCGGCAGTAGGAACATCCCGGCTAGGCCCGCGAGGCCCGAGTAGCCGAACCACGTGAGGACCGGCCCCCCGATCAGCGCCGCACCCGCCCCGGCGTAGTGCATGAGGGCGTCCGTGGCACCCTGCAGGGGCAGGCGCACCTCCCCGGAGTCCACCGCCGCGAGCAGCG
Organism: uncultured Actinomycetaceae bacterium; assembly: GCA_964615555.1. Classification (GTDB taxonomy): domain Bacteria; phylum Actinomycetota; class Actinomycetes; order Actinomycetales; family Actinomycetaceae; genus JAAZBW01. Next base: position 14,671 of record CAZTOM010000001.1, on the reverse strand, counting down.
AGGAGGAGGACACCAGCACCGCCGACCACCCCAGCCCCAGCAGGAACAGCGCGAGCGTGATCACCCACACCGTGGTGGCGAATCCGCCGAAGATCGCGAGGACCACCGACCCGAGCAGGATCGCGAGCCCCCCGAACGCCACCCGGATCGCCCCGAACCGGTCGCACGCCCACCCGAAGACCGGGCTGAAGCCCCACATCCCCAGGATGTGCAGCGAGACCACCAGGCCGATCAGGGCGAGGTCCTGCCCCTCGTCGCGCAGGTGCACCGACGTCATCGACATCAGCCCCACCATCACCGCGTGCGCCACCGCGATCGCCACCACCGCAAACCGCGCCACCGGGTGCGAGTACGCCCACCGCAGCGCCCCCACCGCCGAGATCGTCCGGTGCGGCTGCGGTCCCCTCCCCGCCGACGGCGTCCCTCCCCCTCCCGCCGGGGGCGTGCCTTCCGTGCGGGCCGGGCTTCCCGTCCCCGCCGACGGCGTCCCTCCCCCTCCCGCCGGGGTCGTGCCTTCCGTGCGGGCCGCGTTCTCGTCGTGGCGGTCGAAGGTGGCGCCGGGCGGGTTCACCAGCCAGAGGACCACCGCGATCGCGGCGAGCATGGCGGTGATCGAGATGACGTAGGGCCCGGCCAGCTCCGGCAGGCCGAGCGCGCGGCCGAGCCGGGCGCCGGGGCCGAGCAGGTTGGGGCCCAGGACCGAGCCGATGGTGATTGCCCAGATCACGTAGGACATCATGCGGGCGCGGACCTGGCCGTCCGCGAGGTCCGCCGCCGCGTAGCGGGTCTGGAGGGTGGTGGCCTGGGTGGAGCCAACCAGGAAGAGGCCCACGAACGCGATCCACATGTTGGCGGTGGTGGCGCCCAGGATTGTGATCAGCGCCCCCACAACGGCGATCGCGTAGCCGGTCGCAATCGAGATGCGGCGCCCGCGGCGTGCGGCGAGCTGGGCCAGCGGCACCGCTGCCACGGCCGCACCGAGCACTCCAAGGGCCGAGCCGAACCCGGCCACGGATGTGGAGGCGAGTTGCTGGACGAGTAGTCCACCCACCGCGATCCCGGCCGCGAGGCCCACTCCGCCCAGCACATTGGACGCGAGGAGGCCCGCGAACGTGCGGTCGGGCTGGGCGGGCATCTCCCCAATCTAGGGTGCCGCCGCCCCACTGGCCCACCGTTGAAGAGGCACGTTGCGTGGAGGTTCCTGGCTCACAGCTCGCGTTCGGCCAGTTCCCGGAACGAATCCGGGGTGCCCCTGCCGCTGCGGAACTGGGCGGGGAGGTAGCCCACGGAGGCCTTCCCGAACCGGGCGCGGGCGGCGTCCATGGAGGCGTCCAGTGAGAGCCGGGCCGCACCGGACTCGGATCCGGGGCTCTCGGGATTATCGCCAAAGAGGGGTAGTTCGAGCTGGAGGAATGGTTGGCGCTCGAGGTTGGAGACGGAGATCCCGAGGAGGGAGATCTCTGTCCCGGGAGGTCCGATCGCATCCCACGCGAGGCGCTCGGCCGCCTCGGTGATGGTGAGCGTGGTGGCCAGTGGCCCGGTGAAGGTGCGCGAGCGGGTGAGGGAGCGCATGTCCCCCATCCGGATCCGGACGGTGAGCGTGCGTCCAGCGAGCCCACCGGCCCGCATGCGCGTGGCCACCCGCTCGGCGAGGTGCCCCAGTACCTCGCGCACCCCGGAGGGTGTGGCAGGCCTGCGCCCCATGGCGGACTGTGCGCCAACGGACCGGCCGCGCGTGGAGGTGGCAACGCGCCGCGGGTCCTCGTTCACGGCCAGGCGGGAGAGCTTCTCGCCCACCCCGTGGCCCAGTAGCCGCTCCACGGAGTTGCGCGGGGTGTCCGCGAGCTGGCCGATGGTGTGTATGCCGCGCTCCTTCAGCTTCGCCTCGGTGACCGGGCCCACCCCCCACATGAGGCGGACCGGGAGCGGGTCCAGGAACTCGCGCTCGCGATGGGGAGCCACCACCACGAGCCCGTTGGGCTTGGCCACCTGGGAGGCGATCTTCGCGAGGGACTTGGTCCGGGCCACGCCCACGGAGATTGGCAGCCCGATCTCGTTGGCCACCCGCGCCCGGAGGCGCGCAGCGATCAGCTCGGGCGGGCCGAACAGGTGGACGGCGCCGGAGACGTCCAGGAAGGCCTCGTCTATCGAGATCCGCTGGATCAGGGGAGTGAAGGCTTCCATCACGGCCACCACGCGGTCGCCGAACTCGGTGTACCGGTGGAAGTTGCCCTTCACGAACTCGATCTGGGGGCACAGTTGCTTCGCCCGCCAGCCCGGCATGGCGCTCGAGACCCCGAACGCCTTGGCCTCGTAGCTGCACGCGAGCACCACCCCACCCGTGGCGCTGGCTCCCACCGCGATCGGCCGCCCCCGCAGGCGCGGATCGAGGAGCTGCTCGACCGAGGCGTAGAAGGAGTCCAGGTCGGCATGCAGGATGTTCGCACCCGTCGCCATGCGCCTATGCTATCGAACACCTGTTCGAAATATGTGGTGGGGAGCGGCCCATCTCGATGCTGGCGCGCACCCGATCGAGCAGGCCACGCCCGGGCCACCATCCCGCGGACGTGCTGGGTACGCCTGGCGCAATCGTGCCGGGAATACTGAGTGCGCCGCCTTGGTTGGACCGGGGCCAACTCGCGGTTCGCTAAGGAGTGTTCGTGGAGATCCCAGCCCAGCGAGACATCCCAGCCCAGCTCGGCATCTCAGCCCAGCTCGACAGACTCGTCGACCTCGGTCTTCCCTCGCTCGCCGGGCTGGGCGAGGAGGAGTTCCGGGCCACCGCAGCCGGGCTCGCAACCGCCTCGGAGGCGCACGCGGGAGCCCTCCTCGCCATCCACCCGTCCCTGGTGCCGGCCTCCCGGCTCGCGACCCTCCTGGAGCGCGCCGGCAAGCCGGGATTCGTGGTGGTGGACATGACGGATCTGGACTCCTTCGAGCCTGTTGACTCCGCCCCGGTACCAGACGCGCCCCTCTACCTGGTGCAGGACGTGGAGCGCGGGGATCGGTACCGCAACCTCTCCGCTCCCGAGGCCGCCCAGGAGATCGCGGACCGGGGTCGCAGCCCGCTGACCATCTCCGAGGGGATCTCCCTCCTCCTCCAGCGCCCGGAACTCCTGGAGCCCAACCACTGCTTCATGACCATCGGTTCGCGGCTGCGGAAGGGACGCGGCTTCGACTCCCGCACACCCGCCATCTGGATCTCCGGCGGCACCGGCCGCGACGGCACGGAGAACAAGGACGCCCCCAAGGTGGGGTGGTGCTGGTGGAACAACCGCCACACCTGGCTCGGGTTCGCCTCCACGGCGGGCAGGCTCGCGCCGCCCGCGTGAGTTCCGCCGTCGGGGACCACGCGCCGGGCGCAGCGCTGAGGAGGACGACGGCGGAACTTACCTGCCGCCGTCGGGG
>CAZTOM010000001.1:0-11163 GCA_964615555.1 uncultured Actinomycetaceae bacterium | reverse complement strand
CGCCGGGCGCAGCGCTGAGGAGGACGACGGCGGAACTTACCTGCCGCCGTCGGGGACCACGCGCCGGGCGCAGCGCTGAGGAGGACGACGGCGGAACTTACCTGCCGCCGTCGGGGGACCGCACGCCGGGTGAGCCCTGACGGGGGCCGCTACTTCTTGGAGACGTCTGGCATGCGGGCGCCCAGGATGGCGCCGAGCACCCCGAGGGCGGCGAGGAAGACGAGTGCCGGCAGTTCGCCGAACGTGGCGAGGAACGAACTCACCGCACCTGTGACAAGCAGGATCACGCCCATCGCGGTGTTCGCGACGGCGACGTAGCGGGTGCGCTGGTCACCTTCGGCCATGTCTACCACGTACGTCTTGCGGCCCACGCGGACCCCCACGTGGATGAGGCTCACGAGGAAGAAGGCGAGGGTGAGGACCCAGGCGATGTTGGCGTCGTGGGCGAGCCAGACCGTGAGGACCACGGCGAGCACCACGGCGGACGCGGCGGCCGCGCCGAACACGATGACGCCCTTGGAGGAGCGGTCGGCGAGGCGGCCGGCCGTCCAGCCGCCGAGGATCGAGGCGAGCGCGGAGGCGATCACGAAGCCACCGAGGCCGCTGATCCACGTGTTGCCATAGCCCGCCGCGAGGGTGACGAAGAACGGCGGGGTGAGCGCGGAGACGAGGAGGAGGGCGCGGACGGTGACGAAGTTGCGGAAGGGCCGGTCCTCGCGCAGGAGCTGGAGGGTCTCGCGCCACCAAGCGGGGCTATCGCTGGGGGTGTGCTCGGGGGGTTCCTCCTCGATGCCGCGGTAGATCGCGCCGGCAGCCAGCCAGGCGAGCGCGGCACCCACCAGGAAGAGGGCGAGGATGGCGGGGCTCAGGTCCTCGCCGAACGCACGCAGGCCGAGCCCCACGGCCACCGCCACCACGCCCGAGGCCACGGTGGACAGGCCGGAGATCTGGCCGCGTTGGCCCTTCGGGAGGGTGCGACCGAGCACGTCCTTGGCGGACATCGAGCCGAGCGCCCGCCCGAGCGAGAACACGGCGAGCGCGAGGATGATCGCGATCCCGGCGGTGAGGCCCTCCAGGAAGGCGGCCGCTGCGGCGATCGCGAGGACGGCGCCCGCCTGGATGAGGGAGCCGATGGCCCAGATGCGGGCCCGGCGCTCCGCGCGGACCACCCGGGGCGTGAGGGCGGCCTGCGGGAGCATGGAGCCCGATTCGCGGATGGGAACCAGGAGCGCCACGAGCGCCGCGGGCGCACCCACCCCGGTGAGAATCCAGGGGAGGACGGTCTTGGCGTTGACCACCTGGTCGCCGGCGGACTGGAGGGCCTGCGCCGCGATCTGGCGCAGGCCGTTGCGGGCCACCCGCTCCGTGCCGCCCGCACCCTCCTCGGCCTTCCGGTCCGGGGTGACGATGCGGTGGTACCAGGTGACGGCGCGGGAACTCACCAGCCCATTCTCGCCCGAGCGGAATCCGAATTGCCGGGACCCCGGGTGCCGGAGGGTTGGCCCTGGGTGCGGTCGCCGGAGTTGGGGCGGGAGTTGGGGCCGGTGCCTGTGCCATCGCGGGCGGGGCCGGTGCCGTCGCAGGTGGGGTTGTCGCAGTTGGTGCCCGAGCCATCGCGGGCCACATCCCCAACCGCGCCGAAGCGGTGGGCGGCCCCGTGGCGCATACCCTTGCCCATGCCCCCACCCGGGACCCAGCCATCCTGGAGGGCGCGGCAGGGACGGGTGGAGGTTGCGCCGTCGGGAGTGCCATCGGGAGTGGCGGTGAGGCACGGTGGCGTAACGGGAGCCGGGGCCTCCGGGGCGGCGCTCGTGGCGGTGGCGAATCCGCCGGAGAGGATCAGTGCGGCGGTGGCAAATCCGATGCCGATGGTGCGGGGCAGTCTCATGTGGTTCTCCTTACGTGGGTTGTGCCCTGTGCTTGAGAACCATTCAGCCGGACGCGGCTATGGCAGCGCTGGCGTGAGCCTGTCAGCCACCTGTGGGATCACTCGCGGCTGCCGTGCCACGCCACGTCCCATCCTCGGGCGGCTCGGCAGCGGCCTGGCAGAGCTCCACGATCTCGTTCCAGACCTCGTGGCTGGGGACGGGGGTGGGATCGATCGTGGCGATTTCCGGGCCGGGGGTGATGCGGTAGAAGCCGGAGATGGGGGTCCAGATGAGGTCCAGGCGCCGGCCGGAGGCGGTGGCCAGGTGGATGCCGCCCCAGGGTTCGCTGGGTTTCTCGGCCTCGAGGTCGTCCGTCCCGAGCCGTCCGGCGAGCTCGGCAATGGAGATCTCTTCCACGGGGAGGACCGAGTTCCGGCGGGGGCCGATCCCGGCCCAGCGGGCCGTGATGACCGCGAGATCCGAGAGCGTTGCCAGCATGTGGTCGGCGGGCCAGGGGTGGTCAGAATCAAGGAGTTGAAATGGGGAGGGGTTGTCCTGGACCAGCACCACCCCCTCGTGCACGACCGCAGAGAGTGTGGAGCTGCGACCCGCAATCTGGAGGTGACCGGGCCGCGAGTATGGACCGCGGAGCTGCCTCCTTGACGGCCACCATCACCGCATCCATCGCATTGGAGAGCGATTGCTTCTCAGCGGTCATCTCGGCGGACGCGTCCCGCGCCGCCCGCAGATGGCTGCGGCAGGCATCGGAGTAGAGGATGTAGCTCTCATAAGGACCCACGTGCCCACTCCCTCCTCTCGGGGCCTATCGCCCCTGTTTCGACGCATCAGTGCTGATCCGACACCCACCACCCTCCCGCGCCTCAGGACCGCTTACCAGTAAATCGACCACGCGGAGTTGGCCTGCGGTTCGAAGCACCCCCAAACGATCATCGGCATGATCCTCCCGCTCACTACGGCTGAGCGAATCGCCTGCGCGTCCGGACATCCACGGATAACCGGCTGCTCCACCGTGGTCTGATCCAGCCGGCGGCGTCCTACAGCGCCTTGCTCGGGGACGCCGCCGCCGCGCGCTCGGACACCCCTCCTGGCACGGTCACCCGCACCCGCCCGTCCACGTACTCGAACCTCGCCTCATCCAACCCCCCGACGACGGCGTCCGCCCCTTCCAGCGCGTCTGCACCCACCGTGGTGGTCACCGCAAGCACGGTGCACCCCGCCGCACGTGCGGCGGCAATCCCGTGCGGCGCGTCCTCGACGACGAGGCAATCCGTTGGCGGCACTCCCAGGAGTTCCGCCGCGCGTAGGAAGATGTCCGGCGCCGGCTTGGCGCGGGGGACGTCATTGGCGCAGATGAGCTCGCGCGGAACCGGAAGGCCGGCCGCGCGTAGGCGCGCGCTCGCCACCGGATAGATGCCGGAGGTGGCCACGGCCCACACGTGCTGGGGGAGGGCCTCCAGGGCCTCGAGCGCTCCGGGGGCCGCCACGGTCTTGTCCGCGTGGATCTCCTCAAGCTCGTCGATCCGGGCGAGCGAGGCCTCGTAGGCCTCGGCATGCATCAGGTCGCGGACGATCTCACTGGTGGAACGGCCGTCGTGGCCTTTCAACTGCTCGGCCCCCACGCCGTGCTCGATCGCCCACGCCGTCCAGGAGACCGTGATGCCCTCGTAGGAGTCCACGAGGGTTCCATCGTTATCGAAGAGGACGGCCGCGACATCGAACGTGTGGGTCATGCCCCCATCCTGCCCCGAGTCGGATCAGTCGTAGGGCTCGTGGTCGTCCAGGGCCTCGCGGCGCTCCGGGTCCAGCGGCTCGCCCGAGGTGTCTTCCTCGGGCACATCGGCGCTGACATCGTCCTGCAGGCGGTGGGTGTCATCCGGGACCACTGCGGCCATGCCGGGGTGCTGCGGAGTCACCGCGATCGCCACGTCCCCCTCCTCGGGGACGGCCACGGGGTCAACCCGCTCGTCCAGGTGGTCATCCAGTCGGTCATCGGGGCGCTCGTGCTCGGTCATGGCATCCTCGCTCGTCTAGCCGGTCAGGTCCTTCCATCTTCGGCCCGCACCACACCCCCGGCAACCGGAGGAGGTGGTGGCCCGGACCTCCCGCGGCGGGCCCCGAACCGGTGGCCCGGATCTCCCGGGTTGGGCATTCGAAGAGGTGGCGCTTCACCTCCCCGGTTGAGACGCTGGGGTATGGCGATGCAACGGGATCCGAGGGTGGCTGCGGCGTTCGAGGCTGTGCCTCGCGAACCCTTCCTGCCCCCCGAGGCCCGTGGCCAGGCCCACCTCGACCGGCCGATCCGCATTCCCCACGGGCAGACCAACTCCCAGCCGAGCACGGTGCGGAACATGCTCGAACTCCTGGACGTGCGCCCTGGGCAGCGCATCCTCGATGTGGGGGCCGGCTCCGGGTGGACCACTGCGCTCCTCGCCCACCTCGTGGGGGAGGGCGGTCAGGTGTGGGGAGTCGAACGCATCCGGGAGCTGCAGGAGGGGGCGAGCGACGCCGTCGGGGAATGGCCGTGGGCACAGGTGCACCTGGCGGGCGATGGTGAGCTGGGGCTGCCCGGGCTGGCACCATTCGACCGCATCCTCGTCTCGGCCGCGGCGGACGAGCTCCCGGCTGCGCTGGTGGACCAACTCGCGCCGGGCGGGGTGATGGTGATCCCCGTGAAGGGGCAGATGCTGCGGGTGGTGAGGGGCGTCGTCGGGGAGGACGGGGCCGAGCCGGAGCCCGAGGTGACACGGCACGGGTGGTACAACTTCGTGCCGCTGATCGTGCCGAGTGTGGGTGGGCGGGCGCGGTGGGGGCGCTGAGAGTAGGGCAGGTAGGGATTACTGGAGTGGCCGCGGTTGGGTGAGCGCGGCGAGAGCCTCGCGGGTCCAGGTGCGGACCCTCTCTTCGTCACGGAGGTCCACCGGGGCGTGCTGGCGGATCGCGCGCATGATGAGCCGTTCGGGGAGGCTGACGCGCTGTGGGTCGTAGCCGCCGGTGTGGCTGCCGTGGAACACGGCGGTGGCGCCAGCCTTTTTGAGGGCTTCGGTGGTGTAGCTCGCCACCTCGGCCTGGGCCTTGGGGGAGGGGTCGGAGGCGCCGAGGCAGCTGATGAACGTGACGAGCGGGGTGGTTGCGAGGGCGGCGGCGTGGGTGGAGAGGTAGCGGGCGGCGTCCTTGTTCCAGTTACCGGCGCGGATTCCGGCCCCGACGAACGTTGCGTCGAAGGTGCTGGGTGCCGGGGCATCCGCGGCGGGGGAGATGGTGACGGTGTGGCCGGCGGTGCGGATCTCATCCGCGATCCATTCGGCCACGGACTGCGTCCAACCCGAGCGGGAGCCCACGGCGATCAGGATGTTCATCGGTCTCTCCTCAGTGGGCGCGCGCCGGATCCTCGTGGAAGCTGCGTGCCGGCGGCGGACGGTGCGGTCCCAGCCTAGGAGCGTCCGGTTCGTGGGGCCACGGGGTTAACCCCCGGACTCGTGGACCGGTTGGCAGGCTCTGGTCGGGGGTTTCGGTTGGGAAGCCCGGCTCCGGGGGCCGACTGGGTGGCCGATTGTGCAGATCCGGCGGGAGCCCGCCCGAGTGCGAGAGCCGGACAAGCCTCTCACCTGCACTTTTATCCGACCACTCTCCACTTCACCCTCCCGGGCCTCGCCGGATCCGCACGATGCCCCGACCAGTCCCGTGTCCCAACCATCGGTCGTGCAGATCCGGCGGGAGCCTCTCCGAGTGTGAGAGCCGGACAGGCCTCTCACCTGCACCTTTATCCGACCACTCTCCGCTTCACCCTCCCGGGCCTCGCCGGATCCGCACGATGCCAAGGGCCGGCAGCGGGACCCAGCCATCTGCCGTGTGAGGAAGAAATAGACACAATAACCTTCCCTTATGGCACTCAACATCAAGGATCCGGAGACCGACCGACTGGTCCGAGAGCTTGCCGCGGTCACCGGGGAGTCCATCACGGTAGCGACGCGGACGGCTGTGGAGGAACGGCTGAGGAGAGTGCAGCGCTCCCGGGAGAGGCGGGCCTCGCGGGAGCTGGTGATGGACATCGTGTGGCGCGCACGGCGTGAGGGCAGCCAGATCGACTACAGCCGCACTGAGGACGAGATTCTCGGATATGACCACCAGGGAATCCCGCAGTGATCGCAGTGGATTCCTCGGCGCTAATGGCCGTGGTGTTGGGCGAGGACGACGCGGAGGCATACGTCTCTGCGATGACGAGCGATGACCATGTCATCATCGGGGCGGCCACTCTCGCGGAAGCAACCATCGTGGCGGAGGCGCGCGGGGGTTCCGGTGGCCGGGACCGACTCGAGCAACTTCTCCGGGCGATCGGGGCGGAGGTGGTGCCGTTCGACGAGGCGGCTGCTGTGGTCGCTGCGAATTCCATGAGACGCTTTGGCCGAGGTCGGCACCCAGCGCGGCTGAACCTCGGTGACAGCTGTGCCTACGCCACCGCCCGCCTGGCAGAGGCCCCGCTCCTATTCAAGGGTGGTGGCTTCGCCCAGACGGATATCAGGTCCGCCCTGTAGGGAGGATCCGCAGGTACTCCCGCCGCAGATGTGCCTCCGGCGCCAGGGAGGGTTCCGCCGTCGGGCCCGTTAACGCGGGCGCGACGCTGTCCACGTGACGAGCGCGAGGGCCTGGTCCACGTTCTGGCGGGCATCGGCGGGGGTGGAGGAGGCGACGATCCCGTAGACCATGCGCTCGGTGAGGATGACGTCCATCGCGGTGAGGCCGTCTGGTGCGGCGCCGGCCTCCTGGGCGCGGGCGAGGGCGGAGGCCAGCAGGGCTTCGAGCCGCGTGGTGCCGGTGTAGTCGGGGAGGCTTTGGCGGGCCTCCACCGCCATCTCCACGAATGCCAGGGACTCGATCGTCATGTCCACGAGCCGGTCCCACGCGCGCCAGAACGCATCCGGCCGTGGCTCCGCCGCGAGGACCTCCAGTTCGGTGAGGTTCTCCTCGAACACGGCGAGTGCCACATCCAGCTTGGAGGGGAAGTGCCGGTACATCACCGCCTGGCCCACCCCGGCCGCCCGCGCGATTGCGGAGAAGGGGATCCGGTAGCCCTGCTCGGTGAACAGCCGGCGGGCGGCGGAAAGGATCGCCGCGCGGTTCTCCGCCGCTGCCGCCGGGCCACGGTTGGCCGGGGCCGGGCGGATGGCGGGGGTCGGGCGGATGGCGGGGGTCTGGCGGATCGCGGGGGTGGGCTGCACGGGTGGGGCCTCGCGCACGCCCGCCTTCCTGTTGACACGTCCCAACGGCCTCGGCATCCTTGAATGGTACCAACCGGACACCACTGTCCGGTGCCGGACCCCTGGAGCCCAGCCACGCAGCACCCCCGATGAAGAGGAGCCGAGGATGACCGAGCGCATTACCCCGAACCACACCTTCGACCACGAGTTCGATGTGGTCGTCGTCGGCACCGGCGGCGCCGCGTTCGCCACAGCGCTCGGTGCGGTGGATGAGGGCATGTCCGTCCTCCTCATCGAGTCCGGAGAGAAGTGGGGCGGCAACACCGCCATGTCCGGGGGTGGCATGTGGCTGCCCAACAACCCGCTCATGCAGCGCGAGAAGGTGGGCGACTCCCGCGAGGAGGCCCTCGAGTACATGGAGGCCTGCATCGGCTCCGAGTACCGGGCCACCTCCCGCGAACGCAAGGAGGCGTTCGTGGACAGCGTGGAGGACTTCGTCCTGACGGCCGAGAAGCACGGCTTCACCTTCGCCCGCGCCACCGACTACCCCGACTACTATCCCGAGTTCCCCGGCGGCAAGATCGGCCGCGCCATCGAGGTCAAGCCGCTGGACGCCAGGGCGATCGGCGAGTGGATCGACTCCATCTCCGCCCCCGCCGTACTGCCCGCCATGACCGACGACGTCTGGCTCCTCGGCCGCTCCTGGTCCACCGTCTCCGGCATGCGCCGCGGCGCCTCCGTGGTCTTCCGCATCCTCGGCAGCCTCGTGCGCGGCCAGAAGCTCGCCGGCATCGGCGCGGCGCTCGGTACGGCGTTCATGAAGGCGGTCGTCGTCGACGGCGGGGCCTCCCTCTGGCTGAACTCTCCCCTGGAGTCGTTGATCGTCGACGACGAGGGCCGGGTCGTGGGGGTCCGTACCGTTCGCGATGGCTCGCCCGTGGCGGTGGGCGCGCGGCGGGGGGTCATGCTCGCCGCCGGTGGCTTCGACCACAACACGCAGATGCGGCAGCAGTACCACGGGATCAACGGCTTCTCCTCGGGCGCTCGCACCAACCAGGGCCGTCCGATCGAACTCGCCGCCGAGGCCGGTGCTGCCCTCGAGCTCATGGACGACGCCTGGTGGGGCCCGTCCCTGGCCGCCGTCGAGGGCGGGGAGCCTGCGTTCGTGGTGGGGGAGCGGTCCATGCCGTACTCGATCATCGTGGACGCGCGCGGAGCCCGGGTCTCCAACGAGTCCGAGTCCTACGTGGACTTCGGGCACGCGATGCTGGACCACGACAAGGACGGCGACTACTGGCTCATCGCCGACGCCCGCCACGCCCGCCGCTACCTGCGCACCTTCGCACTGGACCCGCGCGGTATGAAGGCCATGCGCGAGCAGGGGATCGTCCACTCGGCGAAGACCCTGGCTGAGTTGGCCGACTCGATCGGCGCGGACCCCAGCGTCCTGCGGCAGACCGTGCGCGAGTTCAACGGCTACGCCCGCTCCGGGGTGGACGGCCAGTTCGGCCGCGGCAACTCCGCCTACGACCGCTACTACGGGGACCCCACCGTCCACCCGAACCCCGTCCTGGGGCCCATCGAGCGCGGACCGTTCATGGCCTACAAGCTGGTGATCGGGGACCTCGGCACCAAGGGCGGCGTGCTCACCGACGTGGACGGCCGCGCCCTGCGCGAGGACGGCTCCGTGATCGAGGGCCTCTACTCCGCCGGGAACAACTCTGCCTCCGTGATGGGCCGCACCTACCCGGGCCCGGGCTCCACGCTCGGCCCGGCCACGGTCTTTGGCCTGCGGGCAGCCCGCCACATGGCACGGAACGCCTGAGCGGGGAACGCCTGAGCGGGGCGGCTCGCCCGGCGCAGCCGGTGAGTTTGCGAGACTGGATCCCATGATCAACCGCGAGCTCGCCGAACGCCTCCGCGATTCCGGGATCCCGTGGGATCCGCGTCCCGGGGACCGCTTTGCCATCCCGGACCGCGGCCTGGACGACTCCGTCTTCGTCATCTCGGACATGACCATTGAGACCCAGGACGTTCCCGGCGGCCGTGTCATCAAGTTCAACGGCACCACCGAGTGGGCCCTGGACTGGATCTCCGCCGACGACGTCCTCTGGCTCCCCCGCGAGGACCAGCTGCGCGGCCTGCTGGGGGAGCGGTTCGCGCGGCTTGAGGCCCTCCCGGAGGGCTTCGCCGTGGAGACCGCAGACGGTGAGCGCCACGTGGACCTGAGTCCCGAACGCGCCTACGCCCGAGCCGTCCTCGCCATCCCGTAGCGGCAACAGCCCCGGGGGTGTGCCAAAGCCCCTGAGAATGCCATCCATCTCTTGCATTTTTGCAACCTAGATTGCTAGCATTCTATGCATGGAGCAGAAGCCACCTCCCAAGGCCCAGTTCAACGTCTACCTCCCCCGCGACCTCGTCACCGCCATCAAGCACCGCGCGATTGACGAGAACACCTCCCTCTCCGCACTCGTGGAGCGCGCCCTGACCGAGTACCTCGAAAGGACCTCCTCATGAGCACCTACACCGTGATGCCCCTGCGATACTCCGACGACGTTCCCGCCATGGTCCGCTTCCTCACCACCCTCGGGCTCGCCCGACAGGTCACAACCGAGGGTGACCGCTTCGCCGAGCTCCGCGCCGGCGCCGGCAAGGTCATGGTCCACGCTGCAGAGGGTGCAGACGCCCCCGCCGCCCCCGGCGAGACCGTGCTGTGCCTCGCCACGGCCCGCGCCGACGAGGCCAGCCAGGAGCTGGAGGCTGCCGGGCTCCAGACCACCGTCTGGGACGAGTCCTACGGCCGCCAGGCGATGGTCACCGGCCCCGCTGGCGAGGCGATCTGGATCAACGAGGAACAGCAGGACCTCTACGGCTACCAGGGCCACGGTGAGGAGCCGGACGCCCGAATCGTTGCCACCGCGATCCGCCCCTCCACCGACTTTGCCGCTGACCGTGCCTTCTTCGAGAAGCTCGGACTGACCGCCGACCCCGGCGCCTCCGAGTTCTGGACCGGCATGCGTGTGGACGGCGTGGTGGGTATCCACCAGCCGCACGAGGGCTGGAGGTCAGTCATTGAGAGCGAGGACCCCCGTCACCGCTTCCCACTGGTCCACCTCGGATTCGAGACATCCGAGCCACTCGAGGAACTCCGCGACCGCCTCGCCGCCGCCGGCTACCCCGCGGAGGTGGTGGTCGAGGACGTCGGCCCCAAGGTCCACGTCACCGATCCCGACGGCCAGACCATCGAGATCCACCCGCTCCCGTGAGCCGGACTCGGCGACCGCAGCGTCCGGAGGGGCGGTGCCCGGACCGTCGCATTACCGTGGATCCATGATCTTCATCTTCGGAATGTCCGGCTCTGAGAAGGGACTTGGCTCGCAGGCCATGACCTGCCCCGGCTGCGGCGCCTTTGGAGCGAACCGCATCTCGAAGGTGACCCGCAGGATCTCGCTGTTCTTCATCCCGCTCATCCCCGTCGGCTCGCGTTACGTCTCCACATGCCCGAACTGCGGCCAGTCCTACGACCTCGACTCCGCCCAGGGGCGGACCTTCGATCGTGGGGACGTCGGGCACGGCGCCCCGCCGGGCGGGCGCGGCGCGGACCCCTACGCGACTGGCGGATATGGAACCAGTCCCAGCGGCAGCGCCGGGGACGCGTACGGGCCAGATTCCTACGGGACGCCTGCCCCGGACACGTCGCCACCGCGGCGGAAACGCCAGTACGGCGAGCCGTTGCAGTGGGACGAGCCGGGGCCGGGCGCCCGGTAGACGCAGACCGCGCGACCGAGCCGGGGACGGACGCCCCGTACGAGCGGACCGCGCGACCAGCTCGGACCGCGCGACCTATGCGCGGCGCGATACCGGCTGCTGGAGCTCGGTCACCCAGGTGGATGGATCAGCGTCCGCCTCCATGCTGAGGTAGATCTCGCGCCCGGGCTCGTCGGTGAGGCCGTACCCGTTCTGGTCGATCCAGGAGTGGAGCGCCTGCCAGGCAGCGGTCAGGCCTTCCATCGGCCCGACGTGCGTGAGGCTGGCGACCTTCACGGCCGGGAGGTCCACCGCCACGAGCCCGTCCGGGG